>JARDVN010000002.1 GCA_028994555.1 Citrobacter amalonaticus
GTTAGATGCACTAAGCACATAATTGCTCACAGCCAAACTATCAGGTCAAGTCTGCTTTTATTATTTTTAAGCGTGCATAATAAGCCCTACACAAATTGGGAGATATATCATGAAAGGCTGGCTTTTTCTTGTTATCGCAATAGTTGGCGAAGTAATCGCAACATCCGCATTAAAATCTAGCGAGGGCTTTACTAAGCTTGCCCCTTCCGCCGTTGTCATAATCGGTTATGGCATCGCATTTTATTTTCTTTCTCTGGTTCTGAAATCCATCCCTGTCGGTGTTGCTTATGCAGTCTGGTCGGGACTCGGCGTCGTCATAATTACAGCCATTGCCTGGTTGCTTCATGGGCAAAAGCTTGATGCGTGGGGCTTTGTAGGTATGGGGCTCATAATTGCTGCCTTTTTTGCTCGCCCGATCCCCATCGTGGAAGTCGCTGCGGAGGCCGACGCCATGGTGACGGTGTTCGGCATTCTGAATCTCACCGAGGACTCCTTCTTCGATGAGAGCCGGCGGCTAGACCCCGCCGGCGCTGTCACCGCGGCGATCGAAATGCTGCGAGTCGGATCAGACGTCGTGGATGTCGGACCGGCCGCCAGCCATCCGGACGCGAGGCCTGTATCGCCGGCCGATGAGATCAGACGTATTGCGCCGCTCTTAGACGCCCTGTCCGATCAGATGCACCGTGTTTCAATCGACAGCTTCCAACCGGAAACCCAGCGCTATGCGCTCAAGCGCGGCGTGGGCTACCTGAACGATATCCAAGGATTTCCTGACCCTGCGCTCTATCCCGATATTGCTGAGGCGGACTGCAGGCTGGTGGTTATGCACTCAGCGCAGCGGGATGGCATCGCCACCCGCACCGGTCACCTTCGACCCGAAGACGCGCTCGACGAGATTGTGCGGTTCTTCGAGGCGCGGGTTTCCGCCTTGCGACGGAGCGGGGTCGCTGCCGACCGGCTCATCCTCGATCCGGGGATGGGATTTTTCTTGAGCCCCGCACCGGAAACATCGCTGCACGTGCTGTCGAACCTTCAAAAGCTGAAGTCGGCGTTGGGGCTTCCGCTATTGGTCTCGGTGTCGCGGAAATCCTTCTTGGGCGCCACCGTTGGCCTTCCTGTAAAGGATCTGGGTCCAGCGAGCCTTGCGGCGGAACTTCACGCGATCGGCAATGGCGCTGACTACGTCCGCACCCACGCGCCTGGAGATCTGCGAAGCGCAATCACCTTCTCGGAAACCCTCGCGAAATTTCGCAGTCGCGACGCCAGAGACCGAGGGTTAGATCATGCCTAGCATTCACCTTCCGGCCGCCCGCTAGCGGACCTGGTCAGGTTCCGCGAAGGTGGGCGCAGACATGCTGGGCTCGTCAGGATCAAACTGCACTATGAGGCGGCGGTTCATACCGCGCCAGGGGGAGCGAATGGACAGCGAGGAGCCTCCGAACGTTCGGGTCGCCTGCTCGGGTGATATCGACGAGGTTGTGCGGCTGATGCACGACGCTGCGGCGTGGATGTCCGCCAAGGGAACGCCCGCCTGGGACGTCGCGCGGATCGACCGGACATTCGCGGAGACCTTCGTCCTGAGATCCGAGCTCCTAGTCGCGAGTTGCAGCGACGGCATCCATGTCTCGACGATGCCAGCGGAGTGCTTAAGCTACTCCTAGCGCATTGGGCGCTGGGACGGGGCGGGGGTGCATAGCCATGCACCGGCGGATAAGCGTGCGCGCGGCTCGCTCCACCGATTTGGCTAGGGGAGCGCGGTGCTGCGCCAGCTTTCTAGAATGTCGCTTACTTCGCGGCTGACAATTAACCGCGCCTCGGCGCGAGCCATACCGGAGATCGCCAAAAGTCGATCGTAGTCGGTAAGTTGGTGGCGGGCGAAGGTTGAGGCCACAATGCCGACGACCTTGCCTAGCGAGGCTTCTGTCCACCGTTTGGCCAGAATCCGTTCGATGAGGATCTCGCGGTATTCCGGCGGGCAGCGAGCTTGATGTTTGCGAAAATGTCGCTCGACCGTCCGCCGGGTGAATAATGTGCCTTGCTGCATGCGATGCCTCCAAGGAGACGCTCGCATCGGCCTACGCCAAAAGGGGTCGCATGAGGTGCTTGGGGGGCCGCCAAAAGGGTAGCTCAGCGACATGCCTTCCGATGTTGCCGTCAGCTAATCGCCAACCTTGGGGGGGCGGCAGTTCGTTCGGCGTTCCCCACGACAATAGCCAGGCTTTCACAGCCTCGTGGCTGATAGTCCGGCCTGCCTCAATGTCGGCAATGCCCTCGGCGGTCGCTTCCTGGTCGTCGTCAAAGTTGTCGGCTTGGGAGTTCACGCAGTCCAACTACCACAACACCCGACCGCCCGGCCACACCGGTCCGACGCCTACGCCTTTACGGCCACACGGTGTAATGGAGGAGAGAGAGCCAACACATGCGCCAGCGCGAATGGCTTGGCGGCGGTCCGCAGGATTTCAGTCGCCGCCTCGTAGGCTTCAGACGGGACCACTCGGTCCGGAGGCGTTGCGGCGGGACCCCTAGTGTGCGCCCTTCACAGACCCTGAGGAGCGCACCGCTCGCCTTCTTGCTGCCCATCGCGATAGCGGGGACATCACAACTGAGCAAACTCAGGGACGCCCAGTGTTGCGGCGGGACATCCACTTCTGCGTTTTTACAGCTGCGCGCCGGCGGGCATCGCAACAGCCATGCGAACGCCGGTGTCGTACCCGCCATCGCTTTCGCGCAGAACAACCGTGGTGAAGTGCGCTTCGAGTCGGGCCATGGCCAGGTGGCTTGCACCGTGCTGTCCAACGGCAAGCCGGGCTACGGCGTGCCGATGGTGGCCTGCGTGTCTCTGCGCGGCCGCGAGCAGGGCCTTGCAGCGGAGCTGGGCGGCAGCGTAGCGGCCACACTGCGTACCAGCGGCGGCGGCGCGGACAAGCCCCATGTGCTGGCCCCCGACTTCGAGGCGCATTTCCGCTACGACTGGAACGACCCCGGCCCCGGCGACTGGTCGCACTGGCGGGTGCGGCGGCTGATGCCGACGGAGTGCGAGCGGCTGCAAGGCATGCCCGATGACTACACGCTGATCCCCTACCGCGGCAAGCCCGCCGCGGATGCGCCGCGCTACAAAGCAATCGGCAACTCCATGGCCGTCCCGTGCATGGCATGGCTGGGCCAGCGCCTGGTGCAGTGCCTGCACAAGACGGGCTCGACCGCTTCGGATTGATCGGCGACGCAGCCTGCGGGCCGCGCCATTCTCCCTCCTGCATTGCCGACGTATCGGCAGCAGCCCGCAGCCAGGGTGTCAAGGCTGCCGTGGGTTCCCCCCCGCGCCACCCGCCAGTTCGCCTCGGCATCTCACCGGCGAACGCTGCCCACCGGGGCATCGATGCCTCTTTTCTCCAACCCACGGGATGGCCGCCACGTCCCGTCAGGGGCATGTCGCCACCCGGTCGATTTCAGGAGAATTTTAAAGTTTTTACCATCATTCTTGTCACTGTTACCTTTCGAACTCACATTAAATTCTTTCATCTTCTAAAAATTAATATTAACTAATGTATAATCCTACTGTGAACAAGAAAACGCGTGCAAAATATGTATTAGAAGAGATGGAAAAGCTTTTTCCGGATAGTAGCTCAGAGTTGAGGAACTGGGAAACAGATTTCCAATTTCTTCTTTGCATCATTTTATCAGCTCAGACGACTGATTTGCAGGTGAATAAAGTGACTCATAATCTATTCGCTAAATATCCTGATCCGGCTTCACTTTCGGAGGCGGAAGTCGGAGAGGTAGAGAAGATATTAAGCTCTATAAATTACTATCGCACTAAATCTAAGAATATTGTAAATGCGGCTAAGGTTGTGAAAACTAGGTTTCACGGCCGAGTTCCTAGGAGTGTAGAAAAATTGATCGAAATCCCGGGCGTCGGATTGAAGACTGCTAATGTATATTTGAATAGTATGTATCAAGCGAATCAGGGAGTGGGAGCAGACACTCATGTGATGCGAGTTTCGAGGAGACTTGGTTTCACGGATAGTCGTGACCCTAGGAAGGTCGCAATCGCGCTACAAAAGCTGTATCCGAAAAAAGATTGGTACCGAGTTACGGCGTTATTTGTCTTGTATGGGAGGTACTATTGCAAGGCTAGAGTCAAGCCAGAAAATAGCAAATGTATTTTTAAGGAATTTTGTACTCACTGTAGTGGTTTGGATCCTTATAGCTAGGCGAGGTGTGTTAGAATTTGCCTTCGTAGAGGCGGAAGTTACACATGCACGACTTACGTATTATACACCTCAAAGAAAAATCTTCTCCACCCTAAAGTTACAATCTCGATACGATAAAATACATCTCGTTTCCTAATTTCAATTTTTGCATGATTCTCAGATCTGACCCAACAAGATCATTCTCGAACTTAACAGTGTAATTCTCTTCCATCCCAACATCTCTCCCACTTATAGTTTTAATAGGAAAAGAGATCACAGCATTTTTGTATTTCCACTCTTGAAGAATTTTCAAACCAGAGGCCTCTTCCTGCCGATCGAGTAGAGTATATAGCTTGAACATAAGTAGAAGATCACTCTCGCCTGACGGATCGGATAATATATCTCCCTGTTTGACAACAATACCCTCTGGGGCGTTAAGCGTTCTCAACGAGTGTTCGATCGCTTCGATCATACCTTTATCAAGATCGAAACCTATGTATTGCCCAAGCATGCCAGCCTCCGTAAAGAATGGAAAAGAAAATGGATTCAAAGCGCAACCTGCATCGGTGATACTTGTTGGAACCCCTGTTACCTCAAAGATCTTTTGGTAAAGCTCATCGTAAGCCACCGTTCGCTCATTTGTTGAAGTGTGCAAGTTCAATATTTTCAGGCAGATCTCTTTTTCCCACTCCGTACGAGTTGCTTCATCCGTAGTTGGATTTGGTATCTCATGAATTATCTTCTCAATCTTCTTCTCCAACCTTTTCCCATCGATCCCACCAATATAAGCACCATATGCTTGATGCAATTTCTTGCGAACCTCCTTCTCTAGCTGCTTGGGAGGGTATCGATCGAAAAGCCTCTCAGTTACACGTCGTACAGTTGGTGGATAAAGTGTGGAGTATTTACCACTTGTGAGTACTTTGGCTGTTACTTCTTCGATATAATTATCGTTGGTTTTCATATATGGTCTGTGAAAAAGGATTATTTTAATCCTAAATTCCACGTGTGTTTTTTATTAGCTTCAAAAATCACTATTTCACGAAGAATTTAGACTGCTTCTCACACATTGTAACATTATTTACAACCACCTTTCAATCATTTTTGATAAATCATTGATTTCATCTTTGCTGCAATGATACTTAATAAACTCTGCAAGTTATCCACAGAGCAACACTCAATTTTATTGATGATATTCTTATTATACCAGACATTTTTGGTGATGCTACCAACTTGCTGATTTAGTGTATAATGGTGTTTTTGAGGTGCTCCCGTGGCTTCAGTCTCCGTCTGCTGTCCCTCCTGTTCCGCTACTGAAGGCGTGATGCGTAATGGCAAAAGTACTGCCGGGCATCAACGTTATCTCTGCTCTCACTGCCGTAAAACATGGCAGCTCACCTTCACTTATGCCGCTTCTCAGCCCGGTACACACCAGAAAATCATTGATATGGCTATGAACGGCGTCGGTTGCCGTGCCACCGCACGACTAATGGGCGTGGGCCTCAACACCATTTTGCGCCATTTAAAAAACTCAGGCCGCAGTCAGTAACCTCCCGGATACAGCCGGGCAGTGATGTCATTGTCTGTGCGGAGATGGACGAGCAATGGGGCTACGTCGGTGCAAAATCACGTCAGCGCTGGCTGTTTTACGCGTATGACAGGATACGCAGGGCGGTGGTAGCCCACGTTTTCGGTGAACGCACTATGGCCACACTGGAGCGTCTTCTGAGCCTGCTGTCAGTTTTTGACGTGGTGGTATGGATGACGGACGGCTGGCCGATGTATGAGTCACGTCTGAAGGGAAAACTGCACGTCATCAGTAAGCGTTACACGCAGCGAATTGAGCGACACAACCTGAATCTGAGACAGCATCTGGCAAGGCTGGGCAGGAAGTCCCTGTCGTTCTCAAAATCGGTGGAGCTGCATGACAAAGTCATCGGGCACTATCTGAACATAAAACACTATCAGTAAATTGGAGTCATTACCAGATTGGCTTACACCATTAGAGAAATTTGCTCAGCTTGTTGATTATCATATGGCTTTTGAAACTGTCGCACCTCATGTTTGAATTCGCCCCATATTTTTGCTACAGTGAACCAAATTAAGATCATCTATTTACTAGGCCTCGCATTTGCGGGGTTTTTAATGCTGAATAAAAGGAAAACTTGATGGAATTGCCCAATATTATGCACCCGGTCGCGAAGCTGAGCACCGCATTAGCCGCTGCATTGATGCTGAGCGGGTGCATGCCCGGTGAAATCCGCCCGACGATTGGCCAGCAAATGGAAACTGGCGACCAACGGTTTGGCGATCTGGTTTTCCGCCAGCTCGCACCGAATGTCTGGCAGCACACTTCCTATCTCGACATGCCGGGTTTCGGGGCAGTCGCTTCCAACGGTTTGATCGTCAGGGATGGCGGCCGCGTGCTGGTGGTCGATACCGCCTGGACCGATGACCAGACCGCCCAGATCCTCAACTGGATCAAGCAGGAGATCAACCTGCCGGTCGCGCTGGCGGTGGTGACTCACGCGCATCAGGACAAGATGGGCGGTATGGACGCGCTGCATGCGGCGGGGATTGCGACTTATGCCAATGCGTTGTCGAACCAGCTTGCCCCGCAAGAGGGGATGGTTGCGGCGCAACACAGCCTGACTTTCGCCGCCAATGGCTGGGTCGAACCAGCAACCGCGCCCAACTTTGGCCCGCTCAAGGTATTTTACCCCGGCCCCGGCCACACCAGTGACAATATCACCGTTGGGATCGACGGCACCGACATCGCTTTTGGTGGCTGCCTGATCAAGGACAGCAAGGCCAAGTCGCTCGGCAATCTCGGTGATGCCGACACTGAGCACTACGCCGCGTCAGCGCGCGCGTTTGGTGCGGCGTTCCCCAAGGCCAGCATGATCGTGATGAGCCATTCCGCCCCCCGATAGCCGCGCCGCAATCACTCATACGGCCCGCATGGCCGACAAGCTGCGCTGAGCCATGGCTGACCACGTCACCCCCAATCTGCCATCGCGCGATTTCGATGTGACAGAGGCGTTTTATGCGAAGCTGGGCTTTGCGACGAGTTGGAAGGATCGCGGCTGGATGATCCTGCAGCGCGGCGGTTTGCAGCTCGAATTCTTCCCCTATCCTGACCTCGACCCAGCTACGAGCTCGTTCGGCTGTTGCCTGCGGTTGGATGATCTCGATGCCATGGTGGCATTGGTGAACGCGGCGGGAGCCGAGGAAAAAAGCACCGGCTGGCCGCGCTTCAAAGCTCCGCAACTGGAGGCGAGCGGCCTGAGGATCGGCTACCTGATCGATCCCGACTGCACGCTGGTGCGGCTGATCCAGAACCCCGACTGACCGCATGCCCGCGAAAATCAAGATTTGCGGGATCAGCACACCCGAGGCGCTCGATGCGACCATCGCGGCGCGGGCGGACTATGCCGGGTTGGTGTTCTATCCAGCGTCGCCCCGTGCGGTTACGTCGAATGTCGCGGGCGCTTTGACATCGCGCGCAGCTGGCCAGATCGCCATGGTCGGTTTGTTCGTCGATGCGGATGATGCTGTCATCGCCGACGCACTGGTGGCAGCCAAGCTGAACGCGCTGCAGCTGCACGGTTCGGAATCGCCCGAACGCGTGGCCCAGTTGCGCGCGCGGTTTGGCAAGCCGGTGTGGAAGGCGCTGCCCGTCGCCAGCGCCAGCGATGTCGCACGCGCCGCAGCCTATGCCGGGGCGGCGGACTTGATCTTGTTCGACGCCAAGACCCCCAAAGGCGCGCTGCCCGGCGGCATGGGGTTGGCGTTCGACTGGTCGCTGCTGGCCGGATATCGCGGTGCCTTGCCGTGGGGGCTGGCAGGCGGGCTAAATCCGACGAATGTTGCCGAGGCGATTGCGCGCACCGGAGCGCCGCTGGTCGATACCTCCAGCGGCGTCGAAAGCGCGCCGGGCGTCAAGGATACCGACAAGATTACCAATTTCGCCTTTGCGGTGCGCTTGGCCTAAATCGCGTCGATCAATAGGCGTCGTTCAGCGCAAAGATCGGCTTGCGGGTGCGCCACTGCCCTCGGGTGAAGTCGGGAAAATCTAACGTGCGATTGCCCTCAGCAATCGATTGTTCCGACAGAGGCGTGATCGCGCTCCAGGCCAGCGCGTCGTAAATGTCGATTGGCATCGGGGCCTTGGCCTTCAGCGCCTCGACAAAAGCGTGGATCACGAACCAGTCCATCCCGCCATGCCCGGCCCCTGCCGCCAGATCGGCGTAGCGTTTCCATAGCGGGTGATCGTATTTCGCAAACCAGCCCTCGGCAGGCTCCCAGCGGTGCGGCTGTGGGCTCTTGCCCTCCAGATAGATCGACTTGTTGACGTCCATCCACAGCCCCTCGGTGCCTTGCACCCGAAAGCCGAGAGAATAGGGGCGCGGCAGCGAGGTGTCGTGGCACAGCATGATCGTTTCACCATTAGTGCAGCCGATCATGGTGTTGACCACATCACCCAGTGCGAATTTCACCTCGGCGTTGGGATGATCGGCAGAGCCGTTCTTGACGACATAATCATGCAGCCCGCGCGCCTTACAGCCGAAGCCGCCAGCGCCCGCTTCGCCCGGCAACGCGACCTTCAGGGTGCGGGTCTGCGGCGGGTAGCACACGCCGGCATCGGCGCAGCCCTGGTACTTCACGGTCAGGGTGGTCGCGCTCGCGCCGGCCGCGGGCGTGCCGGTGAGGGTGCCGAGCAATTCCTTGCGGTAGGTTTCGACGTCGCCGAAGAATTCGTCGCGGTAGGCCTTGCCCTTCGGCAGCGCCATGGTCGCGCCGGTGAAGGCGGCATCGGCCTTGACCGAGGTGCGGTGCCGGTACAGGTAATAGCCGTCGGCGATCCGCCAGCGCACCTCGATGCGGTCCGGCGCGGTGGCCTGCGCGGACAGGACGAAGACCTCGTCGACCGGCGGCAGTTCGAAGTCCTGGGCGACGGCCGAGGTCGCGGGCAGCGCAAGCAGCAGGGCGAGCCCGGCCAGCCAGCGGCGCAGGCGGATCGTGGATGCGGTCATTGGCTCAGTTTACCGGTCGGCTCTCGGCGGCCAGCCATTGCAGGTATTCGGGCAGGCCGGACGCGGCTTCGACCGCGAGCAGCTCCGGGAGTTCGTAGGGATGCAGTTGGCGCAGGCGTTCCTGCAGGGCGGGGTAGGCCTCGGCACTGGTCTTGACCAGCAGCAGGACCTCGGCCGCGGCCTCGACCTTGCGTTGCCAGCGATAGACCGAACGCAGGCCGGGCAGGAGGTTGACGCAGGCGGCCAGGCGCTCGGCCACCAGCGCGGTGGCGATGCGCTCGGCGCTGTCGGCGTCGGGACAGGTGCAGAAGCAGATCAGGGCGCTCACCGGCATAGGGTAGCGGCTGCCCCGATCCGGCGGGCCTGGCGGACATCCGCGTGCGGCCCTTGAAAGTCGGCGGGCCCGCCCCATCTCGGTGGCATGCCGGGTTCGCCCGGTTCTGTTGTCCGCGGTTTGGCACTCGCTTCGCGCGACTGCTAAAATCGCCGGGTTTTTCCACGTCAATCAACCATTTACCGAGGTTGCCATGTCCAATATCAAGCCGCTGCACGACCGCGTGGTCATCAAGCGCATGGAAGAAGAGAAGCTGTCCGCCGGCGGGATCGTGATCCCGGATTCGGCCACCGAGAAGCCGATCAAGGGCGAAGTCGTCGCCGTCGGCACCGGCAAGGTGCTGGACAACGGCCAGGTCCGCGCGCCGCAGGTCAAGGTCGGCGACAAGGTGCTGTTCGGCAAGTACAGCGGCACCGAAGTGAAGCTGGACGGCGTCGAGCTGCTGGTGGTGAAGGAAGACGACCTGTTCGCGATCCTCGGCTGATCGCGCGTCGCTCCCACACATTTCTCATCCGAATAATTTTTCGAGGTAATTCGCAATGGCTGCCAAGGACATTCGTTTCGGCGAAGACGCGCGCTCCAAGATGGTGCGCGGCGTCAACGTGCTCGCCAACGCCGTGAAGGCGACCCTCGGCCCGAAGGGCCGCAACGTCGTGCTGCAGAAGAGCTACGGCGCGCCGACCATCACCAAGGACGGCGTCTCCGTCGCCAAGGAAATCGAACTGGCTGACGCGTTCGAGAACATGGGCGCGCAGATGGTGAAGGAAGTCGCTTCCAAGACCTCCGACAACGCCGGCGACGGCACCACCACCGCCACCGTGCTGGCGCAGGCGTTCATCCGCGAGGGCATGAAGGCGGTCGCCGCCGGCATGAACCCGATGGACCTGAAGCGCGGCATCGACCAGGCGGTGAAGGCCGCGGTCGGCGAACTGAAGTCGCTGTCCAAGCCGTCGTCGACCAGCAAGGAAATCGCCCAGGTCGGCGCGATCTCCGCGAACTCGGATGCCAACATCGGCGACCTGATCGCGCAGGCGATGGACAAGGTCGGCAAGGAAGGCGTGATCACGGTCGAGGAAGGCAGCGGCCTGGACAACGAACTCGACGTGGTCGAGGGCATGCAGTTCGACCGCGGCTACCTGAGCCCGTACTTCGTCAACAACCAGCAGTCGATGTCGGCCGACCTGGATGATCCCTTCATCCTGCTGTACGACAAGAAGATCTCCAACGTGCGCGACCTGCTGCCCGTCCTCGAGGGCGTGGCCAAGGCCGGCAAGCCGCTGCTGATCGTGGCGGAGGAAGTCGAAGGCGAAGCGCTGGCGACCCTGGTGGTCAACACCATCCGCGGCATCGTCAAGGTCTGCGCGGTGAAGGCCCCGGGCTTCGGCGACCGTCGCAAGGCGATGCTGGAAGACATGGCGATCCTGACCGGCGGCGTGGTGATTTCCGAGGAAGTCGGCCTGTCGCTGGAGAAGGCCACCATCAAGGACCTCGGCCGCGCCAAGAAGATCCAGGTGTCGAAGGAAAACACCACCATCATCGATGGCGCCGGCGAAGGCGCGGGCATCGAGGCGCGCATCAAGCAGATCAAGGCGCAGATCGAGGAGACCTCCTCCGACTACGACCGCGAGAAGCTGCAGGAGCGCGTGGCCAAGCTGGCCGGCGGCGTTGCGGTGATCAAGGTCGGTGCCGCCACCGAAGTCGAGATGAAGGAAAAGAAGGCGCGCGTCGAAGACGCCCTGCACGCGACCCGTGCGGCCGTCGAGGAAGGCATCGTCCCGGGCGGCGGCGTCGCCCTGATCCGTGCCAAGGCGGCGATCGCCGGCATCAAGGGCGTGAACGAAGACCAGAACCACGGCATCCAGATCGCCCTGCGCGCGATGGAAGCCCCGCTGCGCGAGATCGTGACCAATGCCGGCGATGAGCCGTCGGTCATCCTCAACCGCGTGGTCGAAGGTTCGGGTGCGTTCGGCTACAACGCCGCCAACGGCGAGTTCGGCGACATGATCGAGTTCGGCATCCTGGACCCGACCAAGGTCACCCGCACCGCGCTGCAGAACGCCGCGTCGATCGCGGGCCTGATGATCACCACCGAAGCGATGGTGGCCGAGGCCCCGAAGAAGGACGAGCCGGCGATGCCGGCCGGCGGCGGCATGGGCGGCATGGGCGGCATGGATTTCTAAGCCCCGCGATCCATCAAGCAAGACCACAAAGCCCGGCCTCGTGCCGGGCTTTGTGCGTTCTGGCGTCCGAGGCGGGAGACTTCCTACCCGCCCCGCGGCAATGTCTGACGCGAAGATCAGAAAACGCCGATATGAACGCGTGCTCGCGGGCGCAACCCTGAGCAGCCGTCCCTGCAACGGAGCGCTGCGTGCCGCGCCTGACCGCACCCCGGCGGCAGGCCGAGGTGTGCGCGCCACTGCCGGCCGCCCACGCCGCTGCGCGTTACGCGCGCCACCTGCCCGAGCGCACGCTGCTGTACGCGCTAGTGCAGGCGCACTACCCGGACTTCATCGCGCGTCTTGAGGCCGAAGACCGCCCGCTGCCCGAGTATGTGCGCGAGGAGTTCGAGACCTACCTGCGCTGCGGCGTGCTCGAGCACGGCTTCCTGCGCGTGGTCTGCGAGCACTGTCGTGCCGAGAGGCTGGTGGCGTATTCCTGCAAGAAGCGCGGGCTGTGCCCGAGCTGCGGCGCACGGCGCATGGCCGAGTCGGCGCGGCATCTGGTGGACGAGGTGTTCGGCCCGCGGCCGGTGCGGCAATGGGTGCTGAGTTTCCCGTACCCGTTGCGCTTCCTGTTCGCCAGCAAGCCTGAGGCGATCGGCCCGGTGCTGGGCATCGTGCATCGTGTGATCGCCGGTTGGCTTGCCGATCAGGCCGGCGTGCCGCGGGATACGGCGCAATGCGGCGTGGTGACCCTGATCCAGCGCTTCGGCAGCGCGCTGAATCTCAAGTGTAACCCAAACCCTCACCTATGACGCCAGAGGAAGACTTGTCAGCTCCACTGGGCCAGAAGGAACCACGGTCTACAACTATGATGCTGTGGGCCTCCTGAGTTCGCTGACCAAGCCAAATGGTGCAACCGTCAGCTATGAGTACGACGCTGCACATCGGCTGGTGGCGGAAACAGATGCACAGGGCAACCGGCGCGAGCTTGAGCTCAATGACCTCGGGAACCCAGTAGAAGAGCGACTGCTCGATGCGCTGGGCCAGACCCGTTGGATAGAGCGCCGGATCTTCAACGAAATCGGCTGGCTCTCCAGTGTCTCCGACGCCTATAGCAATCAGTCATCGTTTTCCTACGATGTGGTGGCAAACCTGATACAGGAGACCAGTCCCTCTGGTAACACACACTCCTACAAGTACGACGGCTTCCATCACCGGACACAAACGACCGATCCCCTCGGGAAGGTCACGCAGGTGCTCTACAAGGATACCGGCGATGTTTACCGTGTCTCCGACCCTCGTTCGCGCCTGACCTACTACAGCTACAACGGCTTTGGCGAAGTGACCCAGGTCCGGAGCCCGGACACCGGCACCACCGACATTACCTATGACGAAGCCGGTAACGTGGCAACGCGCAAAACGGCCAAGGGGCAAACCACAAGCTACAGCTATGACGCGCTGAACCGGATCATCGAAACCTCCAGCGATGTCGCTGGCGAATCGCCAATTCTGTACGGGTACGACGAAGCAACCTCACCATACGGCATAGGCCGCTTGACCTCAGTCGATGATGGCAACGGTGTCCGGAGATTTGGCTACACCCCCGAAGGATGGCTGGCTTACGAAACCTGGGAAACCCACGGGCAGAGCCTGACTACCCAGTACCAATACGATGGTGCAGGCCTCGTCACGAAGATCACGTATCCCAGTGGCCGTGAGGTCTCCTACACCCGTGACTCAGCCGGTGACGTCATCGAGGTGACAACGACACAAGCAGGCACCACAACAAACCTGGCAAGCCAGATTGAGCGAGCGCCCTTTGGCCCCGTCACCAGTATGGTCAGAGGGAACGGCATTTCAGAAAGCCGCACTCTGGATCTCGATTACCGTGTCACCGGCATCGACGCTGCTAGGGTGCATTCGCTGGTCTATCGGTACACGCCAGACTCGTTGATTTCAGCCATAGACGACAATCTCAGCTCATCAGTCAATCAGTCACTCGGTTATGACGCGGTTGGCCGCATCACCTCTGCTGAGGGGATCTATGGCGTTTTGGGCTATGGCTATGACGCCACCGGCAACAGGACCTCGATCACGACCGATGGCCTGAGCCAAAGCTACACCATCAACTACATGAACAACTGGTTGGTGAAGGCCGGGCAAACCTCCAGAAGCTATGACGCCAATGGCAACCTGACGAAGCAGGGGGGCGGATACCTTCACCTATGACAGCCAGAACCGGCTGGTGGCCGCAACGGTCGCGGGAGTGACTGTAAGCTACACATACAACCATCTGGATCAGCGTGTAACCAAGACCCTAAACGGGCATACCCGGCTGCTGGTTTACGACCTGGCAGGAAACCTCATCGAGGAGCTGGACGCGGCCACTGGAGACGTGCTGGCGGAGTACATCTGGCTCGATGGGACACCCTTGGGCTTTGTTCAGTCAGGACAGACCTACCAAGTCCACGTCGATCACCTGGGCACCCCGAAGGCACTGACCGACGTCAGCGGCCAAGTCGTTTGGAAGGCGAGCTACAGCCCGTTCGGTAAGGCCAGCATCATCATCCAGGGGCCAACCTTCAACCTGCGATTCCCAGGACAGTATTACGACGCGGAGACCGGGTTCCACTACAACTGGCGGCGTTACTACGACCCAGCGACCGGGCGGTACATTACCAGCGACCCTCTTGGCCTGATCGATGGAGTAAACACCTACGGGTATGTGCATGGAAACCCTATGTCCAATACCGACCCGACGGGTGAATTTGCGTTTGTTGGTGCAGGTATTGGAGCTGGGTTGGAGCTACTTAGCCAACTAATCGAAAATAATGGGAGTTGGAAATGTGTTAGTTGGTCAAAAGTTGGAATCGCCGGAGCGATTGGGGCTATAGGTGGCGGCTGGGCGTCAGGAGTTTTCAGACATGCCAGCTCCGGTAAATCGTGGTTCAAATTAAGCCAAAAATGGAGCAATGTCTCACCCAGAGTAAGGAAAGTTCAAGGGGTTCCACGAGGTAATGAGCTTCACCATTGGGCTATTCAGAGAAATGGCAAGTTTGGCAAATATGTTCCTGACTCAATAAAAAACCATCCTTGGAACTTGAAGTCCATTCCAAGAGATATTCACCAAAACATTCACGGCAATGGACCTACCCCATATAGCGCATTTGGTCGTTGGTGGCACGGGACGCCTGAATGGGCAAAAGTAGCTCAAGCCTCTCCTGTTAGTGGTGGTTTAGCTGATTCAATAAATGATGAGGGATGCGGTTGTGCAAATTGAATTTCCAGCGCTGCTTGTGAGCAGCAAGAAAAGGTCGCTCTTCGTAGTGGCATCAGAATCCGAGTTCGGGAAATGTACTATTCAGTCTTTGAGGAACGGTTATTTTGAGCTGATGGACATTTATGATTCGGAAGGTCGTCACTACAAAATAGACGAGGTTGCGAGCTACAAGCCGCTAAGTCCATTCTGGTACTGGCCTGTAGAAATTGTGATGTATGGTTCTCGACTGTTTAAGGCTAATTTCAATGCTGTTCTTATCTCTAATCTGGATTGCAAGGAGTTAAAATCTGAACTTTGTGATTTGGCTAAAAAGTACAGAAGTAATTTGGATTCCGGCGTCGGAATTGAAAAGATTATGGAGGAAATGGAGTCTGCCAGAACAATTAAAGAATTGATAAAGGTTTTTGGCTAGTTATTCATTGAATACGCTGGTGTTAGTCTAGCTAACCGACGCCAGCGGCCAAGTGTTTGGAAGGCGAGCCATCATAGAGTCAGTAGAGAGAGATACTTTTGGAAATCAATAGTATTATGATTGGTACAAATGAGTTGTAGCTCCATATTTTAAAGGGGGGATTTCAGAGAAATGAAGAATAAGAAGGTAATAACTTTGATAATGGCCGCAGCCGCATCATGCTCGTCAGTCTACGCCGCGACATTACCGACCAGTGAGGTAGACGCATACATACTTGCGATGAACACCATGTCACCTATCACTGCAAAGTACACCATCCAGTACAAGCAAGCGGTTGAGCAGAAATGCAATACAGCCCTGAGCGTTGAGCAGCTCAACTCAAAGGCATTCACCAATGTTGTCCAGGCAATGGTGAGTAGTGAGACCGTCGATAGAATGGGGCTTGATGCTGCTGGTGGATCACTCCAGGATACCCTGTCTGTGATCGGCAAGAACGTCACATGCAGTGACCTGAACGCGCCATTTAAAGCACTCTTGGATGATAAGGACTTCACCAGAAAGCATCAGCACCTATCGAAGGTGCTGCATACTTGGAATGAAGTTGTTTCTCAAAGCAAACCCTGAGTAACAAAAAGGAGCCTAACTGGCTCCTTTTTTTAATGGGGATGATGTTACGTTCGTGGACGTTATTTTCACTCGGGATATGTAACGTTGAAAAAGGCGTACCGACAAGAGAGTGGTCACATAGCTCTCCATAATAGATGAGCGACAAAATCTCTTGCTCGTTGATTTTTCCCACCTTAAAAAGGTAATTGATTATTGCTGTATCCAGTAGGTCGTGACACCCATTAAGCAGATCCACGATATTGGCCGCAGCTTCATTTTCCTCTCCGTCATCTCGACCGGCTAATACTGATTCAACCCAAGCCTCAAGGCTCGGATGTCCCTCAGCGAGCTCTATTTGACGGCACTCGTTCTCGATCAACCCTGTGATTGCTTCGTTGAGCGTTCCGCCATAAGTCGGCATGTTGAGAACAACTCCAAATCCGGGGATTTCTTTTTGGATTGGCTTCGCATCCTTGGGAGCTGATTTCAGCCACAGGAAAAACCAGATCCCAGAGCTTATGTCTTCCGGCTTGACCTGGTTGGCCGCAAGGAATTTGGAAACCTCGTTACAGATGATGCCATCTGGCGCTGCCATCTCGTAAATACCCGCCATCAGATCTTCAAGGCTCTTATACATATTATCTCTCGCACCTGTACATGATGTTTTCACTATCGTTGTTAAGCGTTTTTTCAGCAAGTATGTTCCAGCGAGACATCTTATACCATTCCATCTAAATCTGTAAAATTACCGTATTACCGTATTACCGTAATTATGTTAATTACGGTAAATAAATTTAAGTTCTTCTTGCTGTTGTTCTACTTATTAAAATGTACCTTTGAAAAAGTAGAGTTTTTGGAATAGGATAGGTGGTGCTGAATGCCCACTTTTTACAAGGAGCGCGACCAGTGATTTTTGATGTAAGAGCGACCTTTGAAGTGGCACTCCAGACGGACACCCACCTGGTACTTATCGATCTGGATCAGGGAGCATCAGTTACGAACGATGCTGATGCAGTGATCGCCTGGTTGGCCGCAAACCTCGAAGGTGGAATTGGAAAACGTAAGGTGTACTACCGGGACACCGATGGACGCTTTGATGAGCTCAAGGTTAATGCCGGTGCTTTTGCCGGATTTGCACCTTGTAGCGAAGGCCAGCAGACCACCTTGGCTGGGATGCTCGGCCAGTAACTTTGTGTGGAGAACTCGATGTTAAACAAAAACAAATTTGAGAAAGTTTTAAAGAGAATCCTCGATAAGAACTTTGAGCGCTGCTCTATTTGCAGGAAACCATTCCCTGGACCGTGCCATACTTTTGCTGGTTTGGATTCGGACAATAAAGTTCAGAACGTAGGTTCTTGCTGTCGGACCAGTATTGTGGACTTGCGGCATGGAGGTGTGTATACGACCGCTCCTGTAGATACTCAAGAGGGGCAAAGTCAGGCGCATGAGCTACTCGCAACACATCCTTGTAAGGGGATGATGGGGCATGCTTAGCAAAAAAGTCTTTTTCATTAGTCAAGCGGAGGCCGAAAGACTGGAGCCGGTTCCCGGTGCGGCCATGATCTCCATAACTGACCCAGACAAGTCCCCTGCCGCTCTCGGACAGTGGGGGCAGTTGTACCGCGATAGCTTCTATGACGGCGGCTATTCTGAGAACACCATCCACACGATGAAGGCAGCGTTCCGGATGAATTACGCCTCTTACATTGACTCATCCCAGGCTGAAAAGCTGTCCACCTTCCTGGATGGATTGGTTGGTAGCGGTATCGATCAGATCTTCGTTCATTGCTATTACGGAGAATCCAGAAGTGGCGCGGTAGCGCTGTACCTCCAGAACAAACATGGATTCACTCCGAATAAGCCGATCACCAAGCCCAACCGAACAGTTTACGAATTGCTGTGCAATCCAACCAAGTTTGAACCACTGATGCAAAGCTACGAAACGCAACATATGGAGGAGGAACTACCTCTTCACCTCAAAATATGGGATTTTCTTCTCGTTGCGGTCGGGCTTAGGAGGTGACTTTGCACGACACAAACAATGACAAGGAAGAGCTAGTTTCACATGCGAAAGTAAATGTTCCGGCAGAACAAAGCATTCGCGGTGAACTGTTGCCGTCATCGAGCTCGCTCCGGAACATCCAGGACAACCCCGCCGTCGCCTATCTGGTGAGCCTCGGGTCAAAGCGAAGCAGGCAGACCATGAGCTCATTCCTCAACATTGTCGCCAAGATGATCGGGTTTCAGAACCTTCGTGACTGTGCATGGAGCTCAATGAGGCGGCACCACATATTGGCGGTGCTGGAAATGCTGGGGGGATGCAGGGAAGGCTCCGGCAACGATCAACACCTACCTGTCAGCGCTCAAAGGGGTGGCTCTTGAAGCCTGGACGATGAAGCAAATTGATACGGATAGCTTCCAGCACATTAAGCAAGTCCGTTCAGTACGTGGATCTCGACTTCCTAAAGGGCGGGCACTTGAACGCCATGAGATTCGCAGCCTCTTTTTCACATGTGAAAGTGATTCAAGCGCCAAAGGGCTTCGGGATGCGGCCATTCTCGGGGTGCTCCTCGGGTGTGGCTTGCGCCGCTCGGAAATCGTTGCGCTGGACATGGGAAGCATGATCTACAAGGACCGCGCTCTCAAGGTTCTTGGCAAGGGCAACAAAGAGAGAATGGCGTATGTGCCTGGTGGCGCATGGAAAAGACTGGATAAGTGGGTTGAAGAGGTTCGAGGAACGCATGAAGGGCCTTTATTCCCGAGGATCAGGCGGTTTGATGATGTGACTGGAGAGCGGATGTCGGATCAGGCCATCTACCACATCTTGGAGACCAGAAGAGTTGAAGCCGGTCTGGAGATGTTTGCGCCCCATGACCTGCGACGCACCTTTGCCTCCTCGATGCTGGATAACGGTGAGGATATTGTGACCGTGAAGGACGCAATGGGCCACTCAAGCATTGCAACTACCCAGAAATATGACAGACGCGGCGATGAGCGTTTGAAGAGAGCGAGCCAACGCCTCGATATAGCGGATTAACAGCATGAATGATGAAGAACTCGAACTTGCCAGAGCCGAAGCCATGAAAGCCGATAGGTGCTTTTCAAAAGGACGGCTCAGGGACGAATTTCGGATGAAGCCTAAGCCAGGAGTAGAGCCAGTTTCGTTCTACAAAAACGGGTATGGTGGCCAATTTGGAGTGTACCGGATAGCAGATTGCCAACCAATGCGGAGAAGGGGTTGTTCACCGGCATCACAAAAGCAAATAAGGGCGCAATCCATCCTTTCGGTCAAGGCAAGAATGCGTAGCAACCTGGCAAAGGCCTCTGTCATGGCACAAAGGTGGGTCGCTCTGGAACCTCTGGTTCTCGATACCGAGACGACCGGACTTGGTGAAAGAGACCAGGTGATCGAGCTGGCTGTTACTGACATCAGAGGCGCGGTTCTCCTCTGCACCAGATTACGGCCAACCGTGGAAATAGACCCTCAGGCAATGGGTGTTCATGGCATCACCGAGACTGAGCTGTCGAATGAGCCTACGTGGACTCAAGTTGCGCCAGCTCTCGCCCGGCTTTTGTCGGGCCGTCATCTGGTGATATTTAACTCCAGTTTCGACAGTAGGATGTTGAGGCAAACAGCCAGTGCATTTGGAGACCAACTCTCTTGGTGGCAAGAGCAGAACTGTCTGTGCGCGATGAAGCTGGCGGCTGATGCCTTTGGCTCAACCAACCGGCACGGCACAATCTCACTTGCGGATGCCACCTGCGAGGCAGGTGTGAGCTGGAAAGGTCGAGCCCATTCAGCAGCGACCGACGCTATTGCCACCGCCGACTTGGTGACAGAGATAGCCAAAGTCCAACGTGACCTCATGGTCCAGCTCCAGGAGCTTCAAAGCAAAGGTAATTTGGAATGACAGAACAATCCTACGGCGAAAGCCTCAAATTTTTCTCAGACTGGCAGAAGGACCCCGCGAAACGCACCGGCCTGAATGTGCAACACACGCTAACCAGAGGTGAATATCCTACGGTCAGCATCGAGATTGCGCCGATCAGGGCATCGGGGTCCAGCCCAGACTGGAAAAGCAAGATCACGGTGCAGCTCACTCGCGGCGAACTGACGGCGTTTTGCAGCGTTCTCTTTGGTTTGCGTAGCAAGGCTGAGGGTTCCTATCACGGCGACGCGAAGAATAAGAGCTTTGCGGTTTACAACAACGGCAAGGCCGGTGTTGCGATCATCCTTAGTGAGCGAGGAAACCAGCTCCAGAATTTCATCAATGATGACGACCGAATGGAGCTCGCAGTCTTCGCAGTTCGCCAGCTTTCCAACGCATGGAAAGTTACCCCTTCTGATGCCATCGCGCTGCTACGCCAATCAGCGTGGATGGACCGAAATTTGTCCTAATCGAGCAAATCTAGGCACCCTAAAAGTCGTCCTATAACCACAAAGTTAGACCATCATGCAAAGTGGGGTATAGAGGGTGCCAGCCCCACCCCAGCAGTCCCCCCTCAGCCACATTTCTGGCTTGCCCCGCGCTTTTCTTCTTTCTCTCTTTTTCTCTCTCTTTCTCAATCTAATCTCACACACGAAGGTCAAACAGGGCACCCGCCGACGCGAAGCGGAGGCGTATTCTTGCCTCTCCCCCCTCATTGCATGATGGTCTAAATCTGTCTACTATGTAACCAATGAACTGTTAGAACAAACCCACACATAGGCGGCAGCATGGCTAAAAACTTCATATCAGAACAATTCTCGGCCATGTGCCGCGACTTAACGAACCTGTCCTCTCTTATCAAACGACTACCGCCACGGTACGCAAAAGTTGCGGCCATCCCTCCTACCGGAAAAGGAATGGAGAACGAGCCCGTCAACAAGATTGTCGTAACTGAACAAACTGGGCGCGAAGCTCTTGAGCTGGCAGCGCACAGCTACAGAGATCTTCACATCAACCCAGACTATTCGCAGAAGTCTGCCAGGCGCACCGTGGGGGTACTCTGGTTCTCCCCTTCCAGGATTGGTGTAGCTGACGAAATTGCGGCGACGGTTGAACGCATCAACGCGGCCAAAGCTGGTATCGAGGAGTTCATTATCTCGACGTACCCCACCAGGCAAGAGAGGTTTGAAGCACTTCGAGCGGACTGCCCTGGTGTCATGACTCTCCACCTTTACAGACAAATTCGGTGCTATACCAATGGCGACATCGACTCTATCCGCTTCACCTGGCAACGGAAGGACTCTTTGAAGAAGCCCGTAAAAGAGGAGCTTTTGCAACGCATCAGAGAGGAGCTGGAGCGATCTGGGCCAGACTATCAACTTCCCCTGGAGCAGCTTATCCAGAAGATCGCCAGCACCCCGGAGCCTTATCTCCGGGAGCGAAGGGAAGTAAAGGTTCAACCGGTGGCAAACGTCATGGCCGCAGGGGTACTCAAAACCGTTACCGCGCCAATGCCCCTGATCGTGCTCCAGGATAAGGATGTTCAGCTCAAATTGCTTCGTAACTTTGACGCCTCAGAACAACGCAAAACTCGATCTGATAAAGCGGCATCGGAAATCCTTGGCACCTTCGGTGGAGTCACTATCGAATCCTTCCCTGGATGAATCAGCGTGACCGCGTAACAAGGCTTTTCCGCAGCCGGAAGGGCTTTGTCCCACACAAACAATTCCAATCGACAGCAGCATGATATATAATTATGATAATTACCGTATTATCGTAATTATCGTAAACATTACAAATTAAAAGGAACGTTCTCATGGCAAGAAAATTGGTTGAGTTTGACGATGTAGCGGCTGCGGCCCAAAAGCTCAAGGACGCCGGTAAACGCCCAACGGTCATCGCTATCAGAGACATCATTGGCAAGGGGAGCTTTACCACCATTTCAACGTATCTCAAACAGTGGTCAGAGGAACACTCCCTCGATGAAGAGCTGGTAGAGGTAGTCCTTCCAGAATCGGTTATGAGCGATGCTGAGCTCTTCCTACAGAAGATCTATACGGTAGCCAAAGCAAGCGCCGATGAACAGCTTGAGCGCGAGCGTGAACTGCTACGACAGAAAGAAATTGAGTACCAGGAAGATATGCAGCAAGCCGTGGACATGGCAAATGATGCCACCGAACGGGCTGAGCTACTGGAAGAACAACTTGAAGCTCTCACCAACAAAAAATCAGAGCTCGATGCGGCCCTTGGTAAGGCAGAAAACTCGCTATCCCTCAAGTCTGCGGAGCTAGAACGCTCACTGGCTGACATTGATAAGCTGGAAAAGCGGATCGTTGAGTTGGAGGGCAAGCTGGAGGCGAAAGCCGCAGATCTGACCCGAGCACAGGATCACCTGGAGCAAGCTAAAAGCGAAAATCGCTCTTTGAGCCAAAAATTGGCAACTACAGAGGGTGAGTTGGAGGAGCAAAAAGGCAAGAGTATAGAGCAGACAGAAAAGCTCCGGGCCGCTCAGGAACAAAAAACATCGTTGAAAGAGCAGCTCGAAAATGTACAGGCCAAACTGGCCCAATCACAGGACTCCCTTGCCACAGCCAAAGCTCATGGCGAATCCGCTGAACGAGAGTGCCAGCGCCTATCTGGAGAGGTAGAAAAGCTGGACGCCAAATTATCCAGCGCCGAAGCAGAAGCTCGCGCTCTTGTTCAAGACAAAGGCATGATGGCTGGTCAGTTGCAGGAAAAAGACCAGCAGGCCAAGAGCCTCGAACAAAGACTCAATGATGCACTGACCAAAATTTCTGGGTTGGAGCAAGAGCTCGCTAAAGCTGGTAAGGGAGGGAAAAAGAAAGAGGAAAACTGATGGCGCGAAAGGCTAAATATTCAGAAGAGTGGCGACACAGAGCTGCGGCTCTTCAAACCAAGATTGAGGAGGCTATGACACTAGCCACCTCATCTATTGGCGACTATCGCTGGTTACACCGTCTCCATAGTTGGGTTACGGAGGTGGCTCAAGGTAAAGCCCCAGACTGGTGGACAGATCTGGATTGTGAAGTATCCCTCCCCCCGAGAAGAAAAGCGGATCAGTACGTTCCTCTCGACACAAAAGAAGCGCATCACTCTCCAGATGTGTTTGTCGTAGGGGGGCCTCATGAAACAACTTCCTCCTGACACACCAGAACAATCACTGATCACTCAGTACAAAGGGCCTCGCCTTGTCGTTAAGGCCTACGCTGGAACGGGTAAAACCACGACACTGGTGAAGTACGCCCACAACAACCTCGATTCACGTATCCTCTACTTGGCATACAACAGGGCTATCCGCGACGAGGCAAGAGAAAAGTTTCCTGCAAACGTAGACTGCAAAACGTCCCACCAGCTTGCCTACGCCACTATAGGAAGGGGCTACCAGCACAAACTCTCCGGCAACCTAAGGCTCACCGATATTGCCCAAGCGGTGAATACCAAGAACTGGACGTTTGCCAAAGATATTCTCGATACGCTCAACGCCTTTATGTGTAGTGCAGACATGCGGATTCTTTATACGCATTTTGCTCGCGCCGATACGGGTAAAGTGCTTACGTCCAAACAGGAGAGATACCAAATCCAGGTGGTCGAAGGTGCTGAGCTCATATGGAAACGGATGACAAACGTTCAAGATCCGTTCCCGACCGTACACGATTGCTACCTCAAACAGTATCAGCTCGGGATGCCGAATCTGTCTCGCCGGTACACCACCATTCTTTTTGATGAGGCACAAGACGCTAACCCCGTAACAAGTAGCATCGTCCTACAGCAGAACTGCAAGGTAATCCTGGTTGGAGATCGCCACCAGCAGATCTATAGGTTCAGAGGCGCAAACAACGCCCTTGATAGCAAAGAGCTCATGAACGCCGACCAACTCTATCTCACTCATAGCTTCCGCTTTGGCCCCAACGTTTCGCTGGTGGCAAACGCCCTTCTTGAACTCAAAGGTGAAACACGACCTGTTGTTGGCCGGGGACCAGCAGATCAGGTACTCATGTTTTTACCAGGTGACGTGGGCCACCGCGCAATACTTCACCGAACCGTCATGGGGGGTTATAGAGACGGCGCTCTCTGCGACCGAATCCGGAGCGCAGGTATTCTGGGTCGGTGGAATCGACGCTTACCAGATCAATGAGCTCCAGGATTTGTACTGGTTTTCGATGGCAGAGCCAGACCGGGTAAAGAATAAGAAACTGCTTGATGAGTATGAAGACTACTTCGAGTATCAAGAAGTAGCGAAGGCGACCAAAGACCCTGAGATGATGAGGGCTGTCAAGATCATCAACAGCTACGATGAAATCCCTGAACGACTCACCACTCTACGACGCAATACAGTCAAAGAAGAGTTTGGGGCTGACATTACGGTCTCAACAGCTCATCGGTGCAAAGGGTTGGAGTGGGACTTTGTTCAGCTCTATGACGACTTTCCGGATGTCCTGGACCCAGAGCTCGACCCAATGGCCCGTGACGATGAAATAAACCTGCTCTACGTTGCATCCACCAGAGCGATGCGAATCCTTGCGTTGAACAGCGCTGTCGAGATGGTTATCCGCTACATCACCCAAAAACGCATGGTCGAGAAGCAGATGAAGATGGCCGCAGAAGCGACAGAAGTTGAAGAGGACACGACCAAATAGTTTGGTCAATTCTTTCACATGTGAAAGTTGACAAATAAAACGCTCTAAGCGCCCTAAATGGGCGCTTACACCTGCCTAATTTCACGCCTCCCACCTCTACCATATCGAGCATGGGAAAATACGTGCGTGAGACTATGAAAAAATCACCTTTGAATTTACTGCTCCTTGCAGCGCTCACGCTGGGGGGCATCACACCAGGCTTGGGCTCAAGATGGCACAAGACCTGGTTTTTATGAGCGAAAGGAAGAGGGTTGGTTCTGGTACAAGGAAGAGCCCAAAGAACCAGAGAAAAAACCCGAAAAGCCCAAACCAAAGCCTGTGGCAGAAGCGAAGCCTACACAGCCTAAGCCTGCTGCTCCGCTTCCGAGCGGCCCAGAAATGTTCTCAGCGGAATGGTTCCGGGAAAACTTACCCAAGTACAAAGACCTTGCTTGGAACAATCCTACCGTTGAAAACGTCAGGACGTTTCTCTACTTGCAACGATTTGCGATAGATCGCTCTGAACAATTTTCCGATGCTACAGAGCTGGCGGTCGTAGGTGATCCTTTCTTGGATGAAATTACTCGACGTCCTGCTGCCACGTTTGCCTCACAACAAGTTGATCGTGACGCTGGTAACGCCAAAAACATGCTACTCAAAAGCGTAGCCGAACGCGTAGGGATATTCTTCTTCTACAAGTCCGACGATGACTACAGTGACTTGCAAGCACCGCTCATCAAGATGTTGGAACAAGGAGAAGGATTCTCGATCATTCCTGTATCTATGGACGGCAAACCACTCCCCAGTGGGCTTTTCCCCCATTACAAAACCGATGAAGGCCATGCCAAACAACTTGGTATCGTAACTTTCCCTGCTGTTTACCTCGCATCTCCAGACGGTCAGTTCGCTCCTATAGGACAAGGGCCAATGTCTCTTCCTGAGCTGAATCACAGGATTTTGGTCGCAGCAAAACGCAATGGTTGGGTCACAGACGAAGAGTTTAACCGTACACGTCCGGTACTCAACCTAGAAAACAACATAGCCGAACGCTTGGCCTCACCAGAGCTGGGCTCTGACCTCAAACAACTATCTCAAGCGAGCGGCGATAAAGACAACTTTGTGCCACCGGAACAACTCATGAAGTACATCCGGGACAAATTACAGGAGAACTAAGATGGTCACGCACAAGACATTAAAAAGGAGCCTGCTTGCCCTGAGTGTGGCGGCCAGTCTCGTCATGGCACCGACAGGGGCGATAGCCGCTAACGGCCTCCAATCACAGATGGACAAACTCTTCAATGAAATGAGCAACACAACACCACCTGGGGTTTATGAAAGCCAACGACGTGGCGTTTTAGCTGGTGGCCGGTTCACTGCAAAGACACGAATCTTCGACGAGAACCTGGTGAGCTTTGCCCCTCCATCATGGAAAGCTGGTTGCGGTGGTGTAGATCTGTTCGGCGGTTCGCTTTCCTTCATTAACGCGGATCAAATTGTCCAACTCCTTCGGGCTGTAGCAGCCAACGCCAAGGGCTATGCCTTCCAGCTTGCGCTCGATAACGTTTTCCCGGACGGAGCGAAGTGGATAGAGAACTTCCAGAAGAAAGTGCAAGCGCTCAACCAACATCTGGGCAACTCCTGCCAGCTCGCTCAAGGTTTCGTGAACGACCTAACCAGCGGCATGGACCTTAAACACAAAACTGATGCTTCTATAACCGCGACAACTTCCGGCCTGTATGAAGACTTCTTCGGGTCCAAGCAGGAAACCAGCGGCAAGAGTCCTCTGGAAGAACTGAAAGCCAACAAACCTGACGAATACAACAAGATGATTGGCAACATCGTCTGGAAGCAACTCAAGAGCAACAACGCCAACACCTGGTTCCAGTACGGGGATAACACCCTTCTTGAAGCGATCATGTCTTTAACCGGCACAGTCATCATTGGTGATCTGGTAAACGACCCGAACTCAACCGGCACTGGTGCGAAAACAACCCCTCTGACGACCCTACCAGGTAACAAGATCACCTTGTCAGACCTGATTTCAGGCGGTTCTGTTGAGATCTATTCCTGTGATTCTGATACGACCAACTGCCTGAGTGCTGGCTCCAGCAATAAAACTGTCGTGCTCAAAGGTATCAAGAACCAGATCACCGATATGCTGTTAGGAACAAGCTCTACACCTGGTGTGATCTACAAATACGCAACGAACTCTGGAACCTTAACCGACCCAGAAAAGGCCTTTGTTTCTAACCTCCCCGGAGGGATTGGCACCATTGTTCGTAACTTGTCTGTCCTTTCACAGGACGGCGCTAACCTGTTCGCAACAGAGTCATCAGGAGCGATAGCCCTGACCATGATGTATAGCTTCTCGGAAGAGTTCTTCCGCGCAGCTCGCATTGCGATGGCTAACAGCAAATCACCCTACAAGAAAGAGGCACTAGAGCTTCTCGCGCAATCGCAACAGCAAATCCGTGCTGAATACACAATCCTGTCCTCTCAATACGGCGATCTGGCAAGCCAAATTGAGAAATACAACAACCTACTGGACAACATCCGCAAGCAAAAATACATGCTGGCAACTTTGTCCAATCCTCCTAGCACGAACTAAGGAGCTATTGGAATGGGATCTTTTTCAATCCACTCTATCGGTGACTCTGCTTTTCTGGAGCAAATCCTGATTGCAGTATCAATGATCACCGGCACCGGGGGATTTCGAGAAGATGGTCAGTATTGGCCTGCTTCTTGGGGTCTTGATGATCTGTATTCAGTCCGTCTTTCAGGGCGCAAAGCAAATCAACCTCCAGCAAGTGCTGGTAGGTTGGATTCTATATGCCTGTTTCTTCGGCCCAACCACAACTGTGACTATCGAGGACGCTTATACAGGGCAGGTTCGAGTCGTCGCCAATGTCCCTATTGGGGTAGGCTTTGCTGGAGGTGTCATATCCAACGTGGGATACACCATCACCAATTTGTTTGAAACTGGATATGGGGTAATCGTACCCAATGTCACGGAAAGCCACTTTTCCGAAACACTGAAACTGTTGAATGACGTCAGACGGCGAGCCTATGACACAGGAGTTTTTACTGCGCTTAACTCAGCAAATGGAGGCGGCTATGTTGACGTGAGGCGTTCCTGGAACAATTACATTCGGGAATGCACGTTAACCAAAGTCGATCTCAACCTAATGTCCCTTGATGAGTTGATGAACCGTTCAACTGACTCAGCTTTGCGATTCAACTCACAGCTCTACGGAACTAGGTTGTATTTGTCTACAGCAAACCCTGACGGCGCTGACTACACATGTACTGACGGATGGGTGGCTATTAGCACTGCAACCGCCAACCTAAGCAGCCCGGTTGTTGTTGATGCTCTTAACAGCCTACTGGGTATTGACACGTCAACTGGAGACAACGCTCTAACGAAGCTGACCGATTCGCTTCAAGCGATGGGTGCCACAACTACGTCATCAATCGACTATCTGAAAGCCGCCGTTCTGGAGCCCCTCTATTATGAAGCCGCAGCAGGACGTTATCAGGACCTCCAGGATTATGGCTCTGCATTGATGGTCAACCAGGCTATTCAGCAACGGAACACACAGTGGGCCGCAGAGCAGTCGATGTTCATGACCGTCGTCCGACCAATGCTGACGTTCTTTGAAGGCTTTATTTATGCTATAACCCCGATCATTGCTTTTATTATCGTGATGGGCAGCTTCGGCCTCCAGTTAGCCGGGAAATATGTACAAACCATCCTCTGGATTCAGCTATGGATGCCAGTCCTCTCAATTATAAACCTGTTTGTTCATACCGCCGCGTCAAATGAGATGTCTAGCCTCAGTGCTGGTGGTCTCAACTCCATGTACGCTCTTTCCTCAACTGGAGATGTTCTGCAACACTGGATTGCAACCGGCGGCATGTTGGCTGCGGCCACTCCGGTGATTTCCCTGTTTATCGTCACAGGTAGCACCTACGCCTTCACCAGCTTGGCATCGAGAATAAGTGGTTCTGACCACGTTGACGAAAAGATGCAAACGCCAGATCTACTCAAGCAAGGTCCGGTTATGCAAAGTCAGCCAGCGTACAATCACAACCAGTTCAGTGGTGCGATTGCAAACGGCGCAGAAAGCATGATCAGTACCTTCTCGCTTGGCTCCACCTTAGCATCAGGCGTGAGCTCCGCACAGGCATTACAAAGTCAGAAATCGGAGGCTTTCCAAAGCACTCTTGGTCGAGGTTTTTCTGATGGAGTAAGTCAGGATCAAGCCTATTCAAGACTCTCCAATGTCGGGCGCAACGTTTCGTCGCAAAACACAGCTCAAAGCCAATTGATCAACCAGCAAGCCAAGAACTTCATGGATAAGTTCCAGGTGGATGATAGCCACTCTGATGCTGTCAAAGGTGCTTTTGCCATGCAGGCTATGGGCACACTCGATGTTGACGAAGCTGCGTCCATGCTTATGCCTATGGTTGGCAAGGCCAGGGCAGCAATGAAGGCCGCTGCTGGTGTGAAATCAAACAGTACAGCCCTAGTTCCTGCTGGTGGTAATGGCGAATCAGGCGGCGGCAGTGATGTCCTGGACATCAAAGCGCAAGCGAAGGGAGCAACAGAGTCATCAACTCAAGACTCTTCAAGCTGGTCAGCGAGTGATGTGTCCCAGTTCATGAAGGGTGTGAGCTATTCGCAAACCGATAGCCAGGCGTTGACAAATCAATTAGCGCAGGGTTTCAGCCGTTCTGGAAGCGAGTCATTCAAGCAAACCTGGGGCGATAGCTTATCCCAGAACCTATCCAAGTCCGCTTCGGAACTGGTGTCTGCATCGGACACCTTCACAACAATGAGTCAGCTCCAAAACCAAATGGGCTCCATGACTAATACCGACTTTAAAACTCTCGGTGGTGCAGTAGCACAAACCCCTGCGGCCATGAACCAACTGAATGACTATTTCCGAAATGCCGCGCCGCAATCGGTTAAAGACGAGGCGGCTTCACTACAGCAAAGATACCAAGCCTACGGAATGTCTCCTCAAGTGGCCCAGGCAGCAGCGCGAATGACAGCAATGACCAACTCCAAAAATTACGAACAGGGTAAGGAGCTTGGCGGGTATCAAGCCGCACTACAGGCGATCAATACCGCGTCCGGTCGCAACGGAGCATTTAGTGGTGATGCTTACGGAAATAACGGCATTGAAGGCCCGAATGTTCAAGGCCTACCAGGTCAGGTTCAAGGGGCTGTAGGCAGTGGACCTAACATCCCAACCGGATTCCGGGAGAATGTGGCTGGGATGGCTGGAACTAATCCGGCATCAGAAGCTGGGCAGTTACCAACGAATAGCCCCCCTTGTTCAAAATGAACATGCAGCCGGTACGTCAGCTCTTCATAACCAAGCACAGCAAACAGAGCGAAATGTATCTGCTCCTGAACTGAAAAAAGCCCAAGATAACCTTATGAACTCGCTTCCGGAAATGTCTTGGAGCGCTTCGGCGTGGGGAGCGTGGGACAACTCCAGTGATTGGATGGGCCGCAGAGCTGAACAAGCAGGTGGAGCTCTCATTGCTGGTGGTCAAGCTGGCGCTGATGCGTTCTCAAGAGCGATGGATCAAATGAGAACGATGACACCTGAACAACGCGACCAATTCATCGCGGCCACTCAACGCGGCGACCAGGCCGTGCAAGAGGAGTTTGGCTGGGCCGGTGATGCGATGGTCGGTATGGCTAAACTTGGCCGCAACGTCATGGGAGCTGCTGCAAGCGGCTATGATGCAGCGAAGGAGTGGTTAACTGGTAAATCTGATCTATCGGAAGCCGCTAAAGGGATGAGCATTGAGGAACGCGGCGCGTTCTATGCAGCAGCGCTATCCTCTGCCGCAGAAGCTGGTGGTGGAGCCGCGCAGCAGTTTATGAACCAGTACGGTGATGAGTTCAAAGAAACGATGCAGTCTATCGCTCAAAGCCGTTATGGGCTGACTGAATCCCAAGCCGCTGTTTATGCCGAATCGTTTGACACAAACGAAGGTCGCATGAACCAGGCTGTTCAGAATCTGAAAATGGAGTATGCAGAACGTAACCCGGATGGCTCACCGATGATGCAAGGAGGTCAGCCTGTTCTTTCTCAGCAAAACGAAGAGTTTACGGACAAGCTGGTAAACGTATTGCAGAACTCGACGGAAGCTGGAGACCGTTCAGGTAGCTATTTGACTGCCGTCAGGGGGGTACAACATAGCAAATCAAAGGTTCTAAAAGACCAACCAAATAATAAGGGGGCCAGCAGGCCCCCTTATTCGTCTCCAGCTCCAATATGGAAGCGCTGGTCAAAATCATAGGAATCTTGAAACCCACCAGTTTGTTTTTTTCTGCGCCGGGTAGGTGGTGCCTCTTTATATGCTGACCGCGCAACGCGGATAAAGCACGTTAGTCCAAACAGAGCCCCGACAACCAAAGCAACTTGCCACTGGAAGTAAGCGATCCCTCCCCAAAAGATAACAGCAGCCCAAAGGCTTTTGTGAACCAGAAATAGGAAACGAGCACCCCAAACGCCGAAGGGAGCCAGCGCCACACCAAGTCCCCAAGGTGTGTCAGCCATCATGGCTATTCCCAGAAGCACCATTCCCAGCAGAAGAATATTGACCACATGTTTCATATCAACCCCCCTTACTCTTTACCTCCAGTTTACCACGGCATCAAAAAATGCAACTGTGAAAATTTGACTATTTTTTGCTAAACAACCATTCCATTGGCAACTTCTTCGATTAGAATTTGCCCTCAAACTTTCACATGTGAAAGTTTGCCCTTACGGAACAAGGCGTTTATTGACAAAGCATTACATAGTTGAACATGTCAAACAAATCGCATACACTATGGAATAGGCCATTGCTAACGCTTTGGTCCCCATCTGCAACACCGCAGAGTTCTCTTTCTCAAATATCTCTTTCTGTAAACACCATCATCCTTGTGTGGTCGGGATGCGCCTTTGCCTTCCCTGCCCTCCTCAGCTCCTGCTGTATTCGCAATTTCAGCCCTCGCTGTATCCCTAAAATCACTTATACCTAAACGCTATTTAATATCACAAAATACCGCACTCCCCGTGCGCTATTTCCGCCATTCTTTTGGCGCACTTTCCATTGCTATCGCAAAAATATCCGTATCCCATTGATTACTAAAAGTATTGTAACTTTGTTCCGTCGGTACAAAGTTAAGTGTATGTTTTTAAAGGTTTTTTTATTGTTGACAGCATCATTATTTGGGCTTGTAAAGGCGCAAAATGTGTCAGTTTGTGACAATAGAAGAACTCTAAAAGCGTTCATCGAATAACGCACTTTTTGTATGGCTAACAACGCAGTTTAAAGGGTGGCAAACAATGGATAAATGCCAATTGATAGACATCCCAAGCGACCCAGAGAAGAAACGTGAGTGGATCAAGTACAAACTCAAGATCCAGGGGCTTTCTCTGGCCGCATTGGGCAGAAAACACAAAACATCTCGGCAGGTGGTGTCTACGGCACTCTATAAGCCCAGTCCACGCTGGGAACATGAGATAGCTACAGCTTTGGGTGTGAAGCCGTCTGAGATTTGGCCGGAGCGGTACGACGAAGAACACGAAATACCCCTCAGACATAAGGAGGCAAGCTGATGAAGAACAAAGCCAAGGCGCTAGTTCTGTCTGCGGCTCTCCTTTCATCAACAGCGAATGCTATTGACCTGAGCGGAACCATCTTCGACAAAGCAGCGAAAGCATATAACCTCGACCCTCTTCTAGTGTATTCGGTCGCATTGGCCGAATCTGCATCAGGGAGAGGTAATGGCTCTATAAGTCCTTGGCCTTGGACGCTTCGCGTTCCTGGGCTTCCTTTCTATGCTAAGTCGGAAGATCAGGCAAAGGCTAAGCTCGCTGAGTTTCAGCAGCAGTACGGTCGTGCCATTGATGTCGGGTTTATGCAAGTGAGCATCCGGTGGAATGGTCATAGAGTTTCTTCTCCAGCAGATCTTCTCGACCCAGAGACCAACGTCATGGTTGGGGCAGAGGTGCTATCAGAAGCCATTCAGTCATCTCCAAATGACTTGGAGCTTGGCGTTGGCCGCTATCACGCCTGGGAAGACGAAATCCGAGCCAGAAACTATGGTAGCCGAGTCTTGGCTATCTATCGCAACCTTCGTGATTTGTGAGGGGGGGCGGAATGTTGGAACTGGATATTATTGGTGCGTGGGATGCAAGAGCCGTCAACCTCGATCAAGAAGAAGCTGATAGAAACGTCTACGAGTTCGATCTGACATTGTGGAACCTGCTATCCACTCTGGCAAAAGAACGTCCAGATGATGCGGCCTCACAATTTTCTTTGGGCATGGACACCGTTCAAAAGCTGTCACTGGCAACACCTTCCCAATTGGAAGCTCTGGCCTCTGGCGTGTTGATCTCTTTCAAACTCGAAACAGCAGAGCAGAACATCATCACGCGACTCTCTGGCGACTACGACCCTGTAGTTTTTATCAACCATAGTGTTGATGAATTTGATGCTGCCTACTGGTTGCTATTTAACCGCGTCGCATCGAGAGACCCGGAGATGGCAAAGGAAGTTTTCGGGGTTTCGAGAGAGCTTGCGGAGCTGGTGGCTAAGGCAACAGACAGCCAGTTGCGCCACATGTCTGGAACAACGGTTACGCATTTTACGCTTCGTTTTGCTCCGAGCATCATTGAAGAAATTCTCGATGACAGCCGGGAAGAGTTAACACACCCGGTATTGAAAAAACTGCAACAGTCTCTACAGGGACGTGGGAGGTGGAGATGAACATTGGCAACTCTGGTACATTGGGTCGCTGGGTTACAGCTCGACACATGGCCCTTGCTGGGTACATCACAAAAATCATCATGATCGAGACTGGCCTGACCTACAAACAGGTCAGACGGCTTTACCAGGATCTGGAGAGGGACGGATATACTCTGGAACGAAAATCCAGAACTTTCCGGGGTGGTGCGACACTGATTCATAGTCACACATCCAAGATACAGGCCTCTCTTCTAATGCAGCTCTACTTCAACATTGGTGGAGAAGCCGTGTTGCGGTCTGTGAACATCAAAGCCTTGAACAAGGCATTTAGAATGTATCACGCAATCCGCAAAGAAGTGCCCGGAATGAAAGGTGCTCGGTGGGCTCCGTTTGATATTACTGATGCCTGGTGTCTTGCTTCGGAGCTGAGAAGTGGGGACGCAATGCTGGAGGTGTGCGACAACTGCAAGTGTACGTACTTCACCTCTGTTAATCAAAGAACCTGCGTTGAATGTCCGTTCTGCAAAGAACAAGGAAGGCATGGTGGTGGGGAGAAAGAGTGTGCTTGAGTAGACTATGACATTTCGGACCAGAAGATGAGCGCCCAAACTTTGCGGCGCTCATTTTTTTACTTCTTCTGTGGGATACGGTAGCGCTCCAGCTCGACAGCTCCCAACCCCTTGAAAGCATCCGGGCGACGTCCTTGCCCACTCCACGAAACTCCGTCTTTTGAATATTTAGCATTATCAGGTTCTGATCTGCTCGTGAACATTTCGTTGAGCAAGCCGATGTCCACACCGCAGGATTCCATGTCGCTCATTATTCGCTCAGCCTGAGCTCGCTTTTCTTTTTCTTCTTCTTCTCGCTTTTTGTACTCTTCCTCCAGTTCATTGAGAACGCCCTTCATTCTGTCAATGATCTCCCGAACTTCATCTAACGGGAGTCCTCGCAACAGGGTGCGAATGCGGCTTTTACGCTTTAACTCTGCGATTATTAACTCTCTACGTTCAGCCGCTGATAGCGTAGAGAACTCCTCGTGGTCTTTCATGTCATACGGAGCCCATCAGTTTTCCTTTAAGTGAATCACGTTGAGAGTTCAGTTTTGCGTCAGTCTGCACTGGCGAATTTTGATGCTGTGCAGGTTGACTCTCTGAACTCTGTTGCTCAAAAGACCCAATGTTGCCAGAAAATCGAAGAGAATAAAGACCCAATAGAGCAAGGGCGCGGAGCCGATCACTACGCGCCTTATGCTGCATCTGGGACAGTTCACGATAGAGCTCCGGAAAGGCTTGCTCCGATATGTTCAGATTAGATATTTTTCCATCCCATTTGCTACCAGCCACAACGACCTCCTATCTATCAGCCGCAGAACCAGAAGCCCCTGGCATTGGATGCCACGGATTCGTTGGGCAGTACGATCCTGCTCTTAGGGAAAAGCTCCTTGGCCGCATCTTGGTAAGCCTCGGCACCGCCGCCAGCCAGCAGAACTACGTCAGCATCCATCCCGTCCTCACGCATTGACTTCCGCATAGGGATCAAGGCGTTTTGAGCGACTTTGGTTGAGGCTTTCTTGAAGTAGTCTTTGATCGATACCTTTTCACCGTAGAGGAAGATTTCGGCCTTACCGGCACGAATAGCTTTCTCGATCTTTTCGATGCCAGGGGCACCGCCGTGGTCTTCCTGAATTAGCCGGTCCGTTTCCTGTAGCAACACCGACATCGCCTTGAGGCTGGTGCCAGATGAGTGATAGCGGACCTCTCCCTCTTCAAGAGCTACCCAGTCTACAGAAAAGAACCCAGGGTCAATTACAACGGTTTTTCCTCCCTGGATAATCTCCAGGAGGTCTTCATCTTTGGTTGAACTTACAACATCCATGTAAGCACCGGCAGGTTGAGGTACAACCACGACAGACTTAACCGCTACCGATCGTTTTGGCGTGATCTGGTGTTCGCCCTCAAGCCGAGCTTTCAACGCCTCTCTGCGCTCTACGTCCATGTACTGACTAACAGGCAGGCCAGTCACCAGCACATCGATCTCCTTCTGCTCGGACATCAGGAGTGCAGCGTAGAAAAGAGCCTTGTATGGATTGGTCGAAGGATAGTCGCCGTGAAGCTCACGCTCCCATCCTTGCAATCGGTCAGGCTCGACGCCTGCAACCCATTTCTCTCCATCAATCACAACCTGAATGCAGGTCCCTGCACCGCCAGTTAACTGTTGTGGCATCAGTTCCAATGGACCTGCCCCCACCGGCATGACGACTGTGCGAGCTTCCTCACCTTTATACCCCATTGCCATTTTCAGGTTGGAGTAACCAATATCCAAACCCAGAACAAATTGACTCATGAAATCCTCCAAAGATTGCTTTTAGATTGCTTTTCGATTGCTTGCCGCGTGTTGGATAGAGAATAAGGCTAAAAGCGGGGACAGATGGCCTGTGTAATTGCCCAAAAGGGGCATATAGGTTGCTTTTCGGTGGCTTTTTTGATCGTTGAGTAAGGGAACCTATGGGAACGCTGCACGGATAGGCTCAGATAAACAGACCTTACCCTCGCATCGAGAACCGCTTGCCCTCCAGCATCGAGAGACGGTGGTAAAGAGGCATTTGGAATCTTTGATGCCATATCCAATATATCTGGAATCTTTACATATAGATTCATATTTAAAGAGGCTGTGAAAGAATAAGAGCATCAAGATTCCAGATAGATAGAGGGAAATTTGACAAATTCCAAAGATGGGTTAGCCTAGTGACAGAACTAGATTCCAATATTGGAATAATCAGCTTTAAATTCCAGATAGATAGTTATGTGGATAGGAATTGGATAGGAATTGGGAGGGTATTGAGGTGAGTCTACCAACAGAGCGATGGCTAGATCTGCTAGATCCGAAGCTCGAAGAAGAACGATCCGAGATAACAGAGGATCTGCTAGAGGCAGAGGGACGAGAGTTTGTTGCAGAGGTACGGAGCAAACTGGATCACGCCTTAGCGGTTCTTGCTGTCGAGGCGCAGCAGGAAGCGGACATGTACTGGAACGCGCACAAATCAGCGCGTGAAGAAGCGTCAGAGGACGAACAAGGGCGTGTCGGTACACGGGTTCGCATTCTAGGCGTATCACTCGTTGCAGAGTGGTATCGCAACAGATTTGTCGAACAAGTTCCCGGACAAAAGAAAAGGGTTCTATCGACACATATCAAGAAGGGTCGCGGTCATGCCTACAGCATGTCGCACTTCAAGAAAGAGCCTGTCTGGGCACAAGAGTTGATCCAGCAAGTTGAAACCAGGTATGCCGTGTTAAGACAACGCGCCACTGCCTTAGCAAAAATTCGCCGGGCGCTAAACGAGTACGAGCGCCAGCTAAACAAGACACATAGCGACGAGGTGTGACAACATGACAGCATCTGTAGCGGCCACTGAATTGGCGAAACTGGGGAAATGTGAAGCGATGATCAAGAAAGTCGCCAGCCATCCTCGCCCTGCCCTGTCAAAGCGCCCACAATCGCCACAGGGGACAGATAGCACCCTTCGGGGTGAGTTCGCTCATTTCCGATATGAAGCGGCAGCCCTGCGTTTTATGAGCGGCACTGCGGGGGCTAAGCGTCGCATCTACCAGCTAGTGTTTTCAGCGACGGTAGCAGCGGGAGCATTGACAATGCTGGCGGCATGGACCACCAGCTAGAAAGTATCGACGGAACAATCATGAGCAAGAGAACCAAAGACAAAGACCTGGAGAAACTCGACGTAATCAAAGACTCACCGCAAATGAGCCTGTTTGAGATCATTGAATCTCCGGCCAAGAAAGACGACTACTCCAACACCATCGAGATCTACGATGCGCTGCCGAAGTACATTTGGGACCAAAAGCGTGAGCATGAAGATTTATCCAACGCTGTAGTGACACGACAATGCACCATCAGAGGCCAGCATTTCACGGTGAAGGTGAAGCCAGCCATCATCGAGAAGGATGACGGAAGAACCGTGCTGATCTACGCGGGACAGCGAGAGGAAATCCTTGAGGATGCTCTACGCAAGCTCGCAGTGAACGGGAAAGGCCATATCATCGAGGGCAAGGCTGGAGTCATGTTCACTCTGTACGAACTCCAGAAAGAGCTCTCGAAGATGGGTCACGGTTACAACCTGAACGAAATCAAGGAAGCAATCCAGGTTTGTCGTGGCGCAACACTCGAATGTATCAGTGATGACGGCGAAGCCTTCATCAGCTCCAGCTTCTTCCCGATGGTGGGACTTACCACCAGAGGTGAGTTTCGCAAGAAAGGCGGGAACGCCAGGTGCTATGTGCAGTTCAACCCGCTGGTAAACGAATCGATCATGAATCTGTCGTTTCGTCAGTACAACTACAAAATCGGAATGCAAATCCGCTCCCCTCTTGCACGGTACATCTACAAGCGAATGAGCCACTACTGGACTCAAGCATCGCCAGATTCGCCGTACACGCCATCGCTTATCAGCTTCCTGACACAGAGCCCTCGTGAATTGAGCCCACGGATGCCGGAGAACGTCAGAGCTATGAAGCTCGCTCTGGAGGCCCTCATCAAACAAGAGGTCATAAGCGACTACGACGCGAACCAGATCAAGGATGGCCGCAGAGTCATCGACGTGCGGTACGTCATAAGGCCTCATGAGAACTTCGTGAAGCAGGTGATGGCGTCCAACAAGCGTAAGCAGCAGACAGAGCTACGGGCCATCAAGCAAGGCATGATCGACCACGACATCATTGATGAACCCCAGCGTAAGGGGAGGTAGCCACCAGAAGCTCCCAATACCCCAGGGAAAAGAAAGATAGGCGCGTCAGCGCCTTTTTTTTATGCCAGAAGAAAGCGCACAAGGTACGCCCACAAGGAAAGACCGGAAACGGAATGCCTCCGCATATGGGGGGAGCTGCACGGATAGAGCGAACGTGACCCCAGATGCTTCGTGGGCTGAGGCTCGATATATGGGAACGTTGCACGGTAGTTGCAAGCCGAGTCTCAGTATCGTGCAAGCGTAAGCCACGACGAAGGATAAGTGCCATGCTGCTCCAGTGGTTCCCGTAGAGTGGTTCCCGTAAGGTATTGATAGTTAAAGGGTGAGGATGTGGGGGGACCTGCACGTTATGAGATTTGATATGTGGGTACGTTGCACGAAAGCAGGTTCTGAACCTCTCGATATATGGGAACTCTGCACGATTGACGAAGCAGAACAAAGATTGACAGATCAGGACAAACCTAAAAAGGCAGTCAAAATGACTCCAATAGTCCATAAAGTGATCGTGCTCACATAAAAAGAGGCCAAAAGTTATCCACATTTCCTGTGCATAAACGGGGTTTTGGTATGTGGGAGCGCTGCACGATCACATGTGGGTACGCTGCACGGAGCAAAAAACGACCAAAATTGATATATGGGAACGTTGCACGTTAAGAAGAGAATATATGGGCTGACTGCACGTATAACCTTAGACATGTGGGAACACTGCACGAACACCAGTTCTGATATGTGGGAACGCTGCACGAAAGCTCTGTTTTGTAAGGATTTTGTGGAAAAAAAGGGGTTCCGTGTGGATAACAGTGGATAAGATCCAAGGGTATGTGGGGGGCGTTGCACGGCAACCTATGGGTTCGCTGCACGGCAACCTATGGGTTCGTTGCACGGAATAAATATGAAAATGCCAGCAATATCAATGCGTTGAATGACAACTCAGAGCGCCTAACCTGTTTTTAACCGCTTTTAATCCTTTATACAAAGATCTAAAGATCTTTATATTTATCCTTTTGATCGCTGAGCAAAAAATAATCAACACTGTTTTTTAGAGAAAAGTCTCGTATGCAAGGCCGAACAGGACGAGTATCACTAACAAGATAAGCATCGACAGCACAAAGTAACCAGACTCGTACACCACAGCTTTGATCACAGAAACGACGCTGATCGATCTTCCAGAGATCCTCCCGATGATCCAGTGAAACGCAACGAACGAACCAAGCCCACAGATCAGCACCACCGCTACGGAGACAAGTGCATGTTCCCTCAGGACAGACTCACTAAGGAAACCATACTGCATCCCCATCAATACAAGCCTGCCAATGCCAAACCCCAGACCCAATGCAACAGCTCCACGAACCAGCACAACCTTCAACGACTGGAGCCATGTCAGTTCAAGATCCATCCCCTTACGGGAAGACCGACGCACCAGCACCATAGATATGCCCAGCCCCAAAAACACCAAAAAAACAAAATCCAACATTACCACCTCTGCACAAATCAATCAGAACCACAGGCCTCTCGGCCAAATGCGCCACCAGGGAGAACCCACTTCTGCCCCTCCGGCACAAAAATCGGGAGCGTGTAATCCTCTCTGGATACCTGCTCCAATGCCTCAACATCACTAATCTGTATCGGCGCAACAGCAGAACCTAAATCTATTACGTCGATTTTTTTTCTTGATACCGTCACACCAAAGGTTTGTTCATACTGAGCAATCTTCCCAGCTCGTTCAGGCCAGTAGTGACGGATAGTGGACCAGATACGCTGTGAGTTGTAGATGCAGGTCATACACGAAGACCGGCTCCAACCAAGGCGATAAGGGACTGGGGCCAGAATGCGGTGACGCTCGATTACTTCCCATACCTCTTCCTCAGTCCAATGAAGAACGGGCCTCCAGGCATCAACTAACCGTGCAGTCTTCCCATATCTTCTGTCACAGGCATGAGCCTCAAGCTGGTTGTACTTGGATCTGTTTGCACTTTCCTCCCGGCGCTCACCAGTGATGAAAAGGATCTTCTTCCCCTTGAAGCGCTCCTGGTTATTAAGAGCTCTGCGGCCAACATCGATCTTCAAGGCTGATGAACACCACCTTGTTTGGAGTGATGGCGATTGCTGAGGGAAACGAAGGCGTGTACCAGGCTTAGAGCGCTTATGGTCTCTAGGCAGCACCAGAAGCCCCTCAGGCGTCTCTACACGATGGGGGTGGCTATAGGCATTGTCTTTGAGCATTTCGCCCTCAAAGCCGCCCTCAAGCCACGAGAAGTACATTGGGACACCCAGTTCTTCCCCGAGCTGACGACAGTAATCACGCATGAAGGCCCAATCCATCAACGAACTACCTTCCTGACCATCAACATCATGGTGCCAGAACTCCACCTTTGACTTATCAACACCCATGTCCACCAGCCGCAAGTACGCAGCAATCGAGTCCTTGCCTCCAGACAGGCAAACAATGATGTGGTCGTACAAACTCAAGTCCACATCCGGCGCTGAGAAGTACGTTGTTCTATCGTCACAACGCTGACTGGAAGATATACCGGTAAGAACCGACTCCAGTGATGGCAACACCACCTGGTCATCGAACAAATCTCCTTGGTTTTCTCGTCTCAACATAAGTCGCTCTTTTTTCTTTACTGGGTTGTTTTTATGATTTACAGTATTATAAAATGATGCTGTGAAAAGTAAAGTTTTCAGAACGACCAGTCACTCAGGAGAACTTGATAAGCACCAGAAAGCAATCTAAAGGTGGTTTTTCGGTGAGGTTAGTTCAGGGGCAACCTGTCTTGCTGATTGAAAATCATCAAGAAGTGGTTTTTTGGTGTGGTTACGGTTTGAGGGGGTGAGTATGTGGGAACGTTGCACGGTTAAAGGGGGGCCGCACATGAAAACGATAAAGCGGTTCATCGTATGGGTGAATTACGGTCTTGAGGGTTGGAGCATTTTCGGATCGAGCGATGACTGGGATGAAGCGGTATCCATCCGTTCGGAAGCGATAGACGAATGCAATATTGATGAGGAAGACATCATCTTGGCAGAAAACAAAAACGAGCTGGTGGTAAAACCTGCGGCCAAGCAAATGACGGAGTGGCACCGGGAACTGGAAGCCGTCCTTATGACCTTGGATGACTGCCAGATGGAATGTGACGGCATGACATGGGCAGTAAGCCACCTACTCAATGACGCGGGTGTACCTCATGACTGCATGTATGGTTTTGTGCGAAACGAACAGACCAAGGACATCGTGACACCGCATTTCTGGGTTGTCCTGGATGATGGGTGGTTGGTGGATCTGAGGCTACGCATGTGGCTTGGCGATCACGACAACATTCCTCACGGGGTATTCCATCCCGATAACGAGCCAGGATTTTTCTACAAGGGAGACCCCGTTCAAAACCATAAAGGGATGAGACTGGGCAAAGCCGTCCTGGACATCATGACCGACGGAAAAATTTCACATGTGAAAGTTCCTGAACGACAAGACGGAGAGTAATAGCGTGGAATTTGATTACGACAAGTCAGTATCAAACGCACATCTTGAGGCCGCAGGCTGGGGTATGGATGCCTTTAATCACTCCAACCCATTTGAGAGCCATGTCATCTATGTGCGTGACTACCGCAACGATCACATCCGCCTGTTCACCATCAAGAAGGCTGACTTCGACACGATAAAGCTGCCGCTTCACCTTACCTCCGACATGCTGGCTTCGGTGATCGCTGAGTTCGTATCGAAGGCAGCAAAAGGGAAGTTGAATACGAAGGAGTCCGATACGCTGGCTCCTGCCTTGGTTGGCTATGCCAAATCAACAGAAACCTACCGGAGCTGGCGGAGAGTGTCTGGAACAACAGAGCGATTGCATATGGTCATCAATATCTACGCGGGTTCTGAATTGCTGAGACCTTTCATCGCTCGGGCTCCTGAGACCGTCCTGACGACCCAAGAGCTACTGGTCTTCTCATCACAGGTTAAGAGCATGGATGTATCCAATCATCCAGAGTGGTTTAGGGGCCGGAGGTAGTCATGAAGCCAGTTCTCTGGATATTCGTCCTGATCATCGCCCCTTTCGTCATTGCGAAAGTGGACCAATGGCGCAAACGCGGCATTGGAGACACCTGGGCGTGGTGGAAATCAGAGAACATGCCTTATGAGCTGCGCTCGGCCACTCTGTTTTTGTCCGAACAGGACATATCAACCACACAGCCGGTGCCCATGCACGGCAGGGTTGATCAGGTGTACCAAACCAAGAATGGGGTTCTCATTCCCTTGGACACCAAGCTGCGCCAGGTAAACCACATCTATGAGTCGGACATTATCCAGCTCTCGGTTTACCGGGTAATTCTGTCACACAAGTACAAGGCACCCGTTGCCAAGTACGGCTATGTCCGAACCGTTGTTGAGACAGCGGACGGGGATAGAGTCCGTTACATCAAGACAAACCTTCTCAGCGAAAAAGAAGTGGTCAAGCTGTGGCACCGCTATCAATCCATCCGTTCTGGTCAGGTAAAAACCTCCTGTTCCTGTGGCGGAAAGTTTCACATGTGAAAGTTCTGGATTGAATCAGGGTTGCCCGAATTGGGCAGCTAGGCGGGGTTGCATTTTTGAAAAGTCCTGTACGCTGGTTGGTATAGGAGGTGAATAGTGGCCCAGCTTAAACATAACCGCTTCGTCATGTTGGGGTCCTTGGTAGCGACGGTCGTAGCTGCCGCCAATGGCTTGAGTTTTCTCACCCTTATGGCTGGTGGAATGACCCTTCTCCAGTTCATGGCTTGGAAGCAACAAGATGCTGTCCGGAGCCGGTTTAAAGCTGCGAAGGATGCGTTTGAAGCGTTGAACGTCATTGCGTTCGACAAGCACTGGGTAGGTTCAACCGCGACGGTCGCCAAAGTGTCGAACATGATCACTCCGCCCGAACGACTGGATAAGCCCTGGGCGGTGCAAGTTCTGGCCGTGACCAAAGGTGGGACGTGGTTCGCGGTGGATCTGCAAGTGACCGGCACTGACAAGGTTCAGATGCTTAGCCTCCACCAGCTTAGTGAAAAGGCGGCAAAGACCATGCTGGCCTTCGACCTCGAAGTGTATGAGAAATTTTTCGGAAAACCTGATGTTGCATGAGGACAATGTGATGGAAAAAGTCAAAAGCGTAGATGCCGTGGAGTTCACGGCAGCAGATAAGAAGGCGATGACCCATGCGGCATACGCCCAGTGTTTCTTCATTCTGGCCCAAGTGATGGCATTCCCTTCCCTGGGGGTGGCTGGCGCTATGGTTGCTGCTCTGTGCGGCATGATGCCGTGGTTGACCAAGTTCGCCAAAGAGGCTCCATCGAAAGCCTTTGGCATGGTGATGGCTTCACTCTGCCTTGCTCCTGTGTACGGGAAACTCTGTGAGCTGGTGGTCCACGCGATTCAGGGAGCTTGAGCTTATGGGGGTAGTACGAGTTCCCTACCTCTTGGCTGAGCTGAAAGAACGCGGATGTGCTGATGAATCTGCTCTGGCGCAGGTTATGCAGCCTGGATGCCGAATTGGAGAGGAAGACCTGCGGAAGTTGGCCGCAAATTTAGGGCTTGAAGTGTCCGAGCTGGCACCAGCGCCAGAGAACGCGGCCAACACCCGGTTCAAAGCAAAGCTGAGAGGAGGTTTGGCCTCCTTTCTTTTTGAGTACGACGGCTGTTTCCGACATGCAGAAGGCTCCAGCCATGCAGAAATGTTGGGTATCGAGCAAGAAGACGACATAGGTCTTCCGAGTCGAGCTGCTGACGCCATGCTCCTGGAGAAGACGCTTTACCAGGTAATCGCTCGGGCTAAGTACATGCTCGGCAAAATCGACAGCAAGTTTGTCAGGTCAGAACAAGCAATCGAGTTCCGTGAGCAACTTGCTCCTGGGATCTTCAAACCAGGTTACAGAGGTTTCCGATTCAAGGAGGCTGCCGCTGGTGATTTGCCTACTGTCATGATTGACGGTCGGAAGTTCAACTGCGTTGCCAGCATAGCCAGAGCACATGGACTTGATCCGGTAACGGTGCGTAGGCGCATTGCGGACACCGGGAAGGCCGCAGACAAACTCTCCAATGATGAGTGGAAGCTCATCCTCGCCAAGAAAAAAGGTAAAGGGAAACCCTTCACCTATCTGGACAGGACCTACAGCAACATTGCTCAGTTCTGTCGTGAGCATCAGCTCAACACCAACCTTGTTTACCAGAAAGTCAAAGACCGGGCTGATAGCGCTGATGAAGAGTTCTGGGGACTGATAATCGAAACATGCAAAAGGAAAAACTAATGGCAGAAAACAAAGAGATCCCCTGGGAGAAAGAACTCATTGAGAAGTACATGTTCACCCTGCATAAAGAGCAGGTGAAAGACCGGCGCTGGCGGACCATGTTGCGTGTGCTTCGCGCATCTGGTTTCGTGCTTCTCATGATCGGCTTCATCATTTTGGCATCTAATCCGGGTGGGATGCCGTGGCAAAGCGCCAAGGCAGGAGCCCCTCACACCGCGTATATCAACATCCGTGGTGAAATTGCTGCTGGCACTCTGGCCGATGCTGATCACCTTATCCCGTCCATCCAAGCTGCATTCGACAACCCGAACTCACAAGCTATCGTGCTTCGCATAAACAGCCCTGGCGGTAGCCCGGTTCAAGCAGGACGGATTTATGACGAAGTGAAGGCGCAGCGAGCCCTTCATCCGGAGAAAAAGGTCTACGCCATCATTGATGACATCGGTGCCTCTGGCGGTTACTACATCGCCTCTGCTGCGGATGAAATCTATGCTGACCGCGCCAGCCTTGTCGGTTCTATCGGCGTCATCAGCTCGGGGTTTGGATTCACCGGCTTGATGGACAAGCTCGGCATCGAGCGCCGGGCTATCACTTCCGGAGAGCACAAAGCGCTTCTCGACCCATTCTCCCCTCTTACCTCTGACATGAAGAAATTCTGGGAGGGCGTTCTATCGAAAACCCACCAGCAGTTCATCGAACGAGTGAAGGCTGGGCGGGGTGATCGACTGAAAGACGACCCAGAGGTGTTTTCTGGATTGCTCTGGAACGGGGAGCAGGCCAAAGACATTGGGCTGATTGATGGCCTGGGTAGTTTGAACTCCGTGGCGCGAGACGTCATCCACCAGAGCAACTTGGTGGACTACACACCAACCGAAGACATCATCCGGCGACTGACCCAACGAGCGAAGCTCGAAGCCAGTTCCTTCGTGCAAGAACTCAGCGCTGTGAAAGTTTACTGATAGGAGCAGTTTGATATGACAGAACAAAGTACCAAATCACTACGTCTCGGGGTTGTTGCCGCCATTCTTTTGGGGCTCGTAGGAACCGGGTTCGGGATCTACCAGTTCGTGAAAGAGAAGGATCTGGCGCAAGAGATCGCCAACGTGAAGTCTACGGTCAACCAGGTGAAGGATGCCGAAGGCGTCACCTTCAAAAGCAAGGCAGAGTTTGAAGCTGCTGTGGCCGAAAGCATCAACAAGTTTGTCGCGCAGAAACAACAAGCCGACATCGATCAGAAGTATGCCCAGTTCGAGGCAGCACCTGAGAAGGTCGAAGAAGGCAAACACATCTACGGGGACCTTGGTGCTCGGTTCACGCTGGTGGAGTTCTCCGATATGGAGTGCCCATTCTGCAAGCGATTCCACGACACACCCAAACAAATTGTGGATGCCAGCAAAGGCAATGTGAATTGGCAGTGGAAGCACATGCCTCTCGATTTCCATAACCCGGCAGCTCACAAGGAAGCTCTGGCCGCTGAATGTATTGCTGAGCAGAAGGGCAACCGTGGCTTCTGGGTCTTCGTTAACGACATTTTCCACCATACCCAGGGGAATGGTGGCGGTGTTGCTGACCTGGCCTCTGTTGTCACTGGTGTTGGTGCTGATCTGGATGCGTTCCGGGAGTGCCTCGGCTCAGGAAAGTACGAAGACAAGGTTGAAGCTGACATCCAGAAAGCCAAGAGCTATGGCGTCAACGGGACACCAGCCACTTTTGTAGTGGACAACCATACCGGCAAGAGCCAGCTTCTCGGCGGCGCTCAACCGGCGCAAGCCATCATGGCCGTGATGCGAAAAATGATGATTGAGTCGCAACAAGACGACTCCGCGAACCAATAAAAACTTTCACATGTGAAAGTGGAGTGAGAACTGATGATCAAGATTACAACTAAATTGGGATGCCTTCTGGCGGGGCTGCTTGTCCTGTCGGCTTGCTCAAGCGTCCCTCAGCCAAACAACGAATACGCGAAGGCCTTGGATGATACCAAACAGGTATGCGCTGCCTGTGCCCTGGTTGGTAATGACCTGCTGGTTGCCCTCAACAAGTCATGCGACACCCCAATGACCCCCGAGACTCTTACAAGCGTCATGAACAGTAACCCGATGTTTGCCGCCATGATGGCAATTAACTCCATAGGTGGAACCGACTTCTATCAGGTTTACCGTGATGCGGCCATAGACACCCTGCGGTGCAATGAAATGGACAGTTGGCCTGATCGGACCAAGGTGCGTTTCCAGCAGCCCGACATGCAAAAGGCGCTGGCCTTGAGGGTTTCTGCCAGACAGCAGAAGGCAAATTAACTTTCACATGTGAAAGTCAGGCTCTCCGGGGCCTGATTTCACTATGAGGTGAATCTATGGAGTTACAAGAAGCAAAAGAGGCTCTCGATAGCCTTCATCCACACAAGGCCTCAGCGCCTTTGAGGCTTGTCATCCACCAGCCAGGTGGGATTGGTGGAACCCCTACAGTGGGGGTGAAAGCTATTCACGCAGGCTTTGACTGGGACAGCAACACCATCCTGATCTATCCGGAAGAGCAGCTCACCCGGTTGACGCCGGATGAGGTCGCCGCCATCACGAAGTCAGTATCGAAAGGACAGTCCTGGCATTCATATCAGCAGTTCAAGAAGTATCGGGAGCAGTTGGCCGAAGCCACGGAAGAAATTAATAGGCTCAGGGCTGAGCTGGGCAGGTATCAGAATAACGGGAGGGGGGTAATGCTAAAACGCGGAATTATCAATCTCGCTGCTAGTTACATCATTGTTGATGCCCTACTCCGGAATGCAGCAATTTGGATCTTTGGCTTGTCCTTCTCCGTTGGTGGCACTTACGTCACTGGCGAGGCCAGTACATGGGTCGTTTACCTAGCCACTTCTGGTGCCATGACACTCTGTTCTGTCGTAACAGCCTACCTGCTCGTGACCTATCACCGCTGGGGGCTGATGACGGCCAGGGTCTGGTTGCTATTGAGTGCCTGCCTAAACGGCTATGCCGTCTATTTGAGTAGCCACAACATCCAGTTGGTGGTGGCACTGCTTTCCAGCCTGTTTATTGCTTTGTGGATGCTCAAGACCCTTGAGCAACCAGCAGTGAAGGGGACGTACAAGGTAATCGCTGATCTTCACCGTCAGCTATGGGGAATGTTGAAGGGGCAAACACAATGACGACGAATACTCAAAACGCGAACGCCAACCAGGTTCGGTCTTTACGCGACATGCTTGTCCCCGCCCTGTTGTTCTATGTGGTGATGACGGCCATGTTTGTGGGTCTTGACGCATTCATGGATAAACCCACCAGCATGAACCTGCCATTTATGCCGTTCCTTGTCTCGATGGTGAGTTTTACCAGTGACGCACGTCGAGCGTGGGACTGGCGAAACGGGACCAAGGTTGTAGCTGTATTGACTGCGGTAGCCATGCTGTTGGCATTCATCTATCAGCTCGCGGTCGGAGAGATGAATCTCTTAGGGGTTGGTATATACCCGGCCACAGCCATCCTTCTGTTGGCAATCTCCTGGGTGATTCGCGCTATCGGAAAGACAGCACCTTTCCAGTTCCTGGGGAGACACCTGGCGCGGTTTGGTGCATCGAAGTGGGTCCAGCGTACCGCCGCAGTCATTGTGCTCGCGGGAGGCCTTGCCATCACTATCTATGCCTACTGGCTTAACCACGGGAGCTGATGATGATCATTGCAACGAAGAACGGCTTTCTGGTGGCCGCAGAACTAATCAGGGAAGAGGCCGGGTACTGGCTACTACAGCCTCGTGACCAAAAGACGCCGGTCAGGGTGAATAAGCAGGATAACAATAAACGCGCTTTCACGCATATGGGAGACGCCCTTCGCTGGGCCGGTGATCCTGAGCTTGCAAAGCAATTCGATGCCGAGGGGGGAAGAACATGCAAATTCGTGACTACATGACAAAGTTGTTTGACGCATTTGGTGATGTGGAGGAAGTCACCCGAGAAATGCTTCTGGAGCAGGCGGAGCTCATTCATACGATCAGCGATAAGTGTCAGAGCACAGGCCTGTTTCTGGATAGTCAGGTTCGTTTCAACCAGTTCGTTCAAGAGATTGAGGCTGACGACAAGGTAGAGGATCGGTTGCTTCATGCTTGGTGCTGGGTAATGGACCGAATAGTGAAGGCTCCAACATCCTTTCACATGGATGGGGCTGTGATTTTGACAATGCCTCTGGTCGCCAGATACCTGCCACCGGTTGAACAGGAGCCGGAAACCATCGTGGTGAATCTCGATGAGGACTACAAGGCTCCTGTAGGCAACCAAACGCTCTGCGAGCTCGTTATGGAACGGAGGCATTGGCCGCAAGGTGCAACCTGTGCGACCCAAGAAGCGGACGGGGGAGTCCTCTACTGGGACGCCCCGGTTGATGTGGTAGAGGAAGGCAGAAAGGTCGCCGGTAAGCACGGCATGATGGCCGAGATCGGATTGAAACATCAGGTTGATGCCTGGTATGCAGATATGGACGAAACACGGCTCGCAACCGATTGGAACACCGCCGTCATTACGCCTCACTGCTTGCTGCTTTCCTATCTGGATGTGCTTCAAAAGAACAAAGTTCCCTTTGATGAAGGTGTGCAGCTCGCTGCCGAATGGGTGAAGCAACTTGGCGGGGAATTTCGTGAAGACACTGAGGAAGCGCCGGAAGCTGAGGCTTCAGTGCTTTCCCTGGGGAGAGCCACGGCTCATTGCTTTAAACCCTATCCGGACACAAAAAATTTCTATTACGAGGCCTAAGCCTCACCCAAACAGGAGGATCAACATGCGATACCAGGTATTTAAAACGAAGGAAGGGGGGCCAGCCGGTGTTTACGGCACCGTGGTACTGGTTGGCCTCTGCCATTGCTCACTGGTCATCTCTTAACTGGGATGCCTGTCGAATCGTAGACAGCAAGGTGGATGAAACAAGGCTCTGTTGGGCCAAGGCTCTACCGGCTGGGAAAAAAAGTAATTTGGATGGAGTGATTATGAGGTTAGGTTTTGTGAAAAATACGGGGGGTTTCAGCGTTCCTGGTAGCCATGCTGGTGGTGGCCCCTCAGGTATGGGCAGAAACCTTTACTGCGAAGGTTGTGGGGGGTGTCTGACGGTGATACGGTCAAGGTCCTGACTGAACAAAGCTGTGACTCCGGGAAAGATTGCCGGAGCGGCAAAATCCAGTACCGGGTAAGGCTGGCGGAAATCGACACCCCAGAGAAGAAACAACCCTACGGCTCAAAGGCGAAACAGGCGTTGTCCGATCTGGTGTTTGGTCGAATGATTAAAGTCGAGCAAATCGACAAAGACCGTTATGGCCGTCTGGTCGCCAACCTTTATGTCGATGGCAAATGGGTCAATGCCGAAATGGTCCGTTCTGGGAGTGCGTGGGTGTACCGGCAGTACGCCAAAACACCGGAGCTGTTCAAGCTGGAGGCCGAAGCCAAAGCCGATAAGCGAGGTCTCTGGGCATTACCGGAATCGGAGAGAACTCCCCCTTGGGAGTGGCGAAGAAAGCACTAACCACACCCCAGAGTATGCAGGTGTAAACAGTAACCAAGAAAACAAACAGGAATAACGATGAACAAAAGTGAACTGATTATGAAAGTGGCCGAAGACGCTGACATTAGCAAAGCAAAGGCCGAAGCTGCGGTAAATGCGCTGATCAACTCAGTGACAGAGGAGCTTAAAGCGGGTGGGACAGTAGCGCTCACTGGGTTTGGTACTTTCCACGTTAAGGAACGCGCAGCGCGAACCGGGCGGAATCCCCAGACTGGAGAGAACATCCAGATCGCGGCGGCCAACATTCCTGGGTTCAAAGCTGGTAAGGGGTTGAAAGACTCCGTGAACTAGATCTTAATCATGTGACACATGAATAAGGTTTACATAAGGCTCCTTCGTGGGAGCCTTATTCATATCAGACATGAATAAGGGGAAGGGATGAGATTGTCGTCAACTCAAAAAGACGTTTTGTTCATTCTATACGCAATTGAGGCCGGTGGAAAAGCCGAGCCTGTACCAGGTGTAAAAATACTGGAGATGATCAATTCAGCTCGCCAGAGCGGTATTCATGGAACGAACTTCCGAACGTCATGCCACACGCTGGTGGAGAACGGCCTGTTGAACAAGTACCGGAATGCTTCTCTAAAGCTGGCCTTTAGGCTGACCGACGATGGCAGGGAACGTGCAGGAGAGATATACCGAAAACGGCTGGAAGAAGAGCAAGAGAAGTAATACGCCCCATAACGGGGCGTATCGAGTTAAACGGCAAAGCCGTAGTGGGTGCCGTCCGGAAGTTCAACATCGAGGCGTAGCTTGCCACCGGAGGCCTCAACGTACCGCTTAATGGACGACAGCTTGAGATCTCGTCCAGGTTTTTCCATCTCGGAGACTGTCGGCTGTCTCACACCCAGAGATGCAGCAATTTCCCCCTGGGTAAGGTTCATGCGATCACGAAGCTCTGCCAAGTGGATGTTCAGTAACATCTCAGTGGCCGCTTTCTGTGCTTTGGCAACAACCTCAGGCTTTTCTGTTGCCAGCATTTGGTCAAGAGTTCTTGCCATAACGTCACTCCTTCTTCAATTTATCCAAGTGCGCCGCAAACTCACGGTCTGCAATTGGGATCATTACTTCATAAAACCTTTTCTCGTCCCCGGTCTTGTTACCGGCGCAGAGAAGAATCCCCTTACGCTTTGGATCGAACGCAAAGAACGCTCTGATAGGATCTCCTTTGCTTTGGACCCGAAGCTCTTTCATGTTGCTGTAGGATGAACCGTTAACAGTATCCGCGTATGGCCTCGACAGCATGGGGCCTCTATCTCGCAGCACCATCATCGAAGCCAGCACGTTTGCTCTATCGGTATCATCCAGAGCATCGAACCACTCATCAAAGGTGTCGGTTGTCTCGATGACCCACATGATTTCTCCTTACTTAATATAGGTGCAATCCTATATAGATTCAAACCTATAATCAAGAAAAATCGGCGGCGATGGGGGCCGAAATGTCAGTAAGTAGTCATGTGACTAAAATAGGGGGGTAGAATAAGCCTCGATATAGTCATGTGACTAAAAGGTGTCCTGAATGAACAACCTACCCCTACTGCTCGATGCAAGAGAAGCCATTGACTACTACCACCAGCATCCAGGCATGACTGATGCAGAAAAGGCCTATGTGGTCGCGTTCCTAAGCGGAGAGGGGCGTTCAAACAGTCAGATCAGAGAGGATCTGGGTATTGAGAAGGTCTATACGGTTACACACCTGAAACGCGCCGGTACGCTATCGGAGGAAGAGCTAACACTCTGGCTCAGAAATCCACGCAAGATCACCCTGGGGCATGTGAGGGCCGTGGCTAAGTTACCTTTCAGCAAGAGAGAAAAGCTCCTGAGGGATCTCCTGCATACCAGGACACCGGTTCATAAATTTGAGGCGATAGCGAAGGGCAAAGAAGTGGACAGGGATGCAGACATTAAGCGCCTGGAGACCCTGATGAGCGATGCTACGGGTAGGCCTATCAAAGTTCGCTATAACCCCGCGAAGCGCTCCGGGGAACTGACGCTGGGATTCTTCACGCTCGATGACCTGGATGACGTGTGCAAGGCTTTGGGGTTTGATCCAAGCGAGCAGATGTAAACCAGAAAACTTTCACATGTGAAAGTCTTGCAAGGTGTCTTTTTTATTGTTTACAGTATCATAAAATGAATCTGTAAAGGTGCGCGATGAATGTGCTTCCAACGAAAAGCTGGCCTTGGGCGTTATAACTCAACCAGACCTGAGTGGCTGGCGGCGTACCGAAACGCAAGATGTATGAGAAGCTCAGGTAAAGAACCTGATGCTTCTCTTTCCGGGATAGCTTGGAAGGCGCAACTCATTGTTGCCCATGAAAGAGGCAGAATTGACAGCCTGGCTGTCCCTTTGGATGCCAGATTGATAGCAAAGAACCTCATCGACGAGATCCTTGCTGAGGAGAACTGATGGACGAAAAAATTACCTACGAAGAAATGCTTGAACAACTCGACCAGAAAGGCATCCGCGTCACCAACGGGGCGAGACGGCTTTATGTCGCGTTGAACAACGGAGTCAAAGCTGAGGTGCTGGGTAACTGCGGTCCCGCCACAATCAGCTTGGTTGACGGGATGATTGTTGTGGAAGAGCAGACTCTCCACTAAGGGCAGCAGCATGGGCAAAAAAAGTACACATCATTTGTGGAAAGTGCGGCAGTGACGAGATGAACTTTGTCATCAATGAACACTGTCCAGACGATCCCCAGAATGTTGCCAGTATGTCCTGCTCAAATTGTTGCGAACTGACAGGCATAGCCGAGTGGTCGGAATTTAATGGACGTGAGCTGAAAGGTGAAGCCGTCGCCCTATCAACACCGGCAAACGTGAATGCTCTTCTAGGATTGCTTCGCCAGGCGATGGACAGCGTTGAGTATCGCCTCTATGGCGGGGACATGTCATTGAGCGGTAATGATGCTGCCGAACTCATAGACCTCCAGGAGCGAGCTGAGAAGGTCTTGTCTGTTCTTCGGAGTGATCAGCATGAGTGATTTATACGAACCGCTTGAGTTTGTGTTCTGCGGCTTTAGGAAAGGGGACGCTGGGCTATTTATCTCGGTAGCCACTTTGCGCGATGGTGTTTTAGGCCGTGAGATGTATTTCTCAAAGGGAAAAAGCAAAAGGCGCTGGGTTGTCGGTGGCATTTACTCAGGGGCCTCGTTTTCGGACAACGGAGCAAAAGGTCTGGATGATGCTCATTACGTTAAAGCATGGGAAGTGCAAGGCGACAAGATAGAGTGGCAAGCAAAAAAGCGAGCAAGCCGAAGCCTTGGCGCGAAGCGAGAAACTTGAAGCCGACGATAGGAAGCGCAATGAACTCGAAGAGCTGATGCTACCCATCAGGAAGCAATATGGGGCATTAACAAAGCGACGTGATAGGGCAGGGGCCGCAGCTCTTGAAGAAGCTGTCCTGAGAGCGCTGAGAGCGCCCATCAGGAAGGCTGAGGAGAAATAACCGTGGAGCCAGTCTTAGCTAAAGCATTCGCCGGTTTTAAAGTCGTAGCTGTAAGTGCCCATCAGATTGGCTTTTCGGCTTTTCTTGCCATTGGTGTTTGCTGGCGCTTTAGGGGTCGCAAGTACGCCATAGAACAGGATACCAACAAGTGCCGCTTGCCACGCGAAAACAGCAACCAGAATCCAAAAAGCAGCAGCCAGAACCGGCAGTTTGTGCAGAAGGTTGAGCACCGACTTGGCCCAAATCACTGCCGGGATAGCCAGCACTGCGTAACCCCAGTTGGTGGCCTCAAGCATAGCCAGGCCAAGAATAACAACAGCCATCAGCGCGATATTCAGTACATGTTTCATGGTCATCTCTCCTTTTCAACTTACACTTTTATCCTATCACAGCATTAAAAAATGCAACTGTGAAAGGGCATTTTTCATTCAAAAAGAGGTGACACTTTGAGTGCAATTATCAGCAAGTGCGGCATGTACAGATACCGTCTGGAAAGGGATGTGCAACCCGAAGGCCTTGTGTTCGGTTATTTTGGTGTAAACGGCTCTACGGCCACGGCCACCGAGGACGATCACACGGTCAGAAAGTGGATAGGGTTTACCAAGGTCAACGGAGGGAGGCGATTCATAGTCGGTAATGCTTTTGCTTTTCGGGCGACCGACGTTCGAGAGCTGGCTACGGCGGTTGATCCTGTCGGGCCTGAAAATGAAATCCACTTGGAAAGGATTATTCGGGATGCTGATGTCTTGGTGCCCTGCTGGGGGAGCCGAACTAAGCTGCCTAAGTCTTTGCATGTTCATTTGGACAGGCTTTTAGAGCAGCTCGTTGCATCTGGGAAGCCGGTATTGGCATTTGGCGTGACTGGTTCGGGGGGACCCGAAGCACCCACTAATGCTTGGATATTCGACAAAACTTGTGCCCTGGGGAGGAAAATAATTATGTCGATGCTTGAAGCACGTTACTTCGTGGCAAAGATAAGCGATGCACAGGCCGTGCTCTGCGATGAGGAGCTGGCGACACTGGAAAGGCTGATCCGGAAGGTTGATGATGGCCGCAGAGCAAATGGCAAGAGCTCGCTTACTTGCGTTGTTGTCGAAGAAGATTGGCCGAACTGGCAGCAAACGGTTGACTCTGTACTTTCACTTGCTGACGGGAAAGACAACGATTGGACCAATGCCACACCAGAACAAATCAAGGCCTTTTGGGTCGATGACTCAGTTTGGAAAACTCTGGATGGCCGGGATAAATGGATTGAAGATCTCGACCTGCTGGTGGACGGTTCCCCGGTGGCTTCTGAGTGGGAACCTTTTGGCTTGGAATCAGGGCAGTCTGTCGTCATACGAGGCGGATGGATAGAAGGGAATGCCTTGAGTGATGATGGCGTACCGCTAGTGCAGGCATTCGTCGCTTGGAAACAGGGCCAAGACAACCACTAAAGGAAAATTACTTCGGAAGGGCGGCTATGGCCGCTTTCTTTTTAATATTTACAGCATCACATAATGATACTATGATGTTGTTAATTTACTTGGGGAGGCGCTTATGCTCACTGCTAAATGTATAGGGTGCGGATGCACCGATGATCACGCTTGTGTTGAAAAGGCACGTTTGAAGGCGCGCTGAAAGGTCTGGTCATACATGTGATGGCGACGCACGACACCGCTCCGTGGATCGGTCGAATGCGTGTGCTGCGCAAAAACCCAGAACCACGGCCAGGAATGCCCGGCGCGCGGATACTTCCGCTCAAGGGCGTCGGGAAGCGCAACGCCGCTGCGGCCCTCGGCCTGGTCCTTCAGCCACCATGCCCGTGCACGCGACAGCTGCTCGCGCAGGCTGGGTGCCAAGCTCTCGGGTAACATCAAGGCCCGATCCTTGGAGCCCTTGCCCTCCCGCACGATGATCGTGCCGTGATCGAAATCCAGATCCTTGACCCGCAGTTGCAAACCCTCACTGATCCGCATGCCCGTTCCATACAGAAGCTGGGCGAACAAACGATGCTCGCCTTCCAGAAAACCGAGGATGCGAACCACTTCATCCGGGGTCAGCACCACCGGCAAGCGCCGCGACGGCCGAGGTCTTCCGATCTCCTGAAGCCAGGGCAGATCCGTGCACAGCACCTTGCCGTAGAAGAACAGCAAGGCCGCCAATGCCTGACGATGCGTGGAGACCGAAACCTTGCGCTCGTTCGCCAGCCAGGACAGAAATGCCTCGACTTCGCTGCTGCCCAAGGTTGCCGGGTGACGCACACCGTGGAAACGGATGAAGGCACGAACCCAGTGGACATAAGCCTGTTCGGTTGGTAAGCTGTAATGCAAGTAGCGTATGCGCTCACGCAACTGGTCCAGAACCTTGACCGAACGCAGCGGTGGTAACGGCGCAGTGGCGGTTTTCATGGCTTGTTATGACTGTTTTTTTGTACAGTCTATGCCTCGGGCATCCAAGCAGCAAGCGCGTTACGCCGTGGGTCGATGTTTGATGTTATGGAGCAGCAACGATGTTACGCAGCAGGGCAGTCGCCCTAAAACAAAGTTATGCAGCCAAATCCCAACAATTAAGGGTCTTAAAATGGTAAAAGATTGGATTCCCATCTCTCATGATAATTACAAGCAGGTGCAAGGACCGTTCTATCATGGAACCAAAGCCAATTTGGCGATTGGTGACTTGCTAACCACAGGGTTCATCTCTCATTTCGAGGACGGTCGTATTCTTAAGCACATCTACTTTTCAGCCTTGATGGAGCCAGCAGTTTGGGGAGCTGAACTTGCTATGTCACTGTCTGGCCTCGAGGGTCGCGGCTACATATACATAGTTGAGCCAACAGGACCGTTCGAAGACGATCCGAATCTTACGAACAAAAAATTTCCCGGTAATCCAACACAGTCCTATAGAACCTGCGAACCCTTGAGAATTGTTGGCGTTGTTGAAGACTGGGAGAGGCATCCTGTTGAATTAATAAGGGGAATGTTGGATTCGTTAGAGGACTTAAAGCGCCGTGGTTTACACGTCATTGAAGACTAGTCCTTTGCATAACAAAGCCATCAAACCGGACGCCAGAGATTCCGCGCCTGTTGCGCATGGCTTCGCCATTTTATGCGCAATAGGCGCGCCACCCTGTCGCCGTTTATGGCGGCGTTGGGCGCACAATAAGGCTCCTCGCAGAGTTGCTTGAAAGTTGTTACGATTCAAATTCAATCATGAGATAGTCAGCAGATGAGCACTTCCAAGAACGCAGACAAGTAAGCCGCAGCAACCTTCATTTTTCGGTTGTTGCGGCGTTCTCATGAATCCTTTTGCTCTACGGGAGCGCCGCCAAATCCTTTGTTCAAGGAGATGGTTTCGTGCGCTCAAAAAACTTTAGTTGGCGGTACTCCCTTGCCGCCACGGTGTTGTTGTTATCACCGTTCAATTTATTGGCATCACTCGGCATGGACATGTACTTGCCAGCAGTGCCGTTTATGCCAAACGCGCTTGGTACGACAGCGAGCACAATTCAGCTTACGCTGACAACGTACTTGGTCATGATTGGTGCCGGTCAGCTCTTGTTTGGACCGCTATCGGACCGACTGGGGCGCCGCCCCGTTCTACTGGGAGGTGGCCTCGCCTACGTTGTGGCGTCAATGGGCCTCGCTCTTACGTCATCGGCTGAAGTCTTTCTGGGGCTTCGGATTCTTCAGGCTTGTGGTGCCTCGGCGTGCCTTGTTTCCACATTTGCAACAGTACGTGACATTTACGCAGGTCGCGAGGAAAGTAATGTCATTTACGGCATACTCGGATCCATGCTGGCCATGGTCCCGGCGGTAGGCCCATTGCTCGGAGCGCTCGTCGACATGTGGCTTGGGTGGCGGGCTATCTTTGCGTTTCTAGGTTTGGGCATGATCGCTGCATCTGCAGCAGCGTGGCGATTCTGGCCTGAAACCCGGGTGCAACGAGTTGCGGGCTTGCAATGGTCGCAGCTGCTACTCCCCGTTAAGTGCCTGAACTTCTGGTTGTACACGTTGTGTTACGCCGCTGGAATGGGTAGCTTCTTCGTCTTTTTCTCCATTGCGCCCGGACTAATGATGGGCAGGCAAGGTGTGTCTCAGCTTGGCTTCAGCCTGCTGTTCGCCACAGTGGCAATTGCCATGGTGTTTACGGCTCGTTTTATGGGGCGTGTGATACCCAAGTGGGGCAGCCCAAGTGTCTTGCGAATGGGAATGGGATGCCTGATAGCTGGAGCAGTATTGCTTGCCATCACCGAAATATGGGCTTCGCAGTCCGTGTTAGGCTTTATTGCTCCAATGTGGCTAGTGGGTATTGGTGTCGCCACAGCGGTATCTGTGTCGCCCAATGGCGCTCTTCGAGGATTCGACCATGTTGCTGGAACGGTCACGGCAGTCTACTTCTGCTTGGGCGGTGTACTGCTAGGAAGCATCGGAACGTTGATCATTTCGCTGTTGCCGCGCAACACGGCTTGGCCGGTTGTCGTGTACTGTTTGACCCTTGCAACAGTCGTGCTCGGTCTGTCTTGTGTTTCCCGAGTGAAGGGCTCTCGCGGCCAGGGGGAGCATGATGTGGTCGCGCTACAAAGTGCGGAAAGTACATCAAATCCCAATCGTTGAGAGAATGTGGCAAGCTATCGCCCAACAAATCGCTGCAGCCGACCCAAAACCGCTACGCGGTTTCGGTCGGCTGAGCTCAGGCGTTAGGCCTCGCCGAAGCGAAAGATCGCTACTTGAAGTGTTGACGCCTTTGTTTTAAAGTTTCGCGTCTATCTTTCTGATTTTGTTAAAAAATCAGACTTTGATTAATCATGTTAGACGTCAGAGGTATTTTGACTTAAACGCCTCTGAGGTCGAATTAACGTTAGCCACCAAGAAGGTGCCATGAAAACATTTGCCGCATATGTAATTATCGCGTGTCTTTCGAGTACGGCATTAGCTGGTTCAATTACAGAAAATACGTCTTGGAACAAAGAGTTCTCTGCCGAAGCCGTCAATGGTGTCTTCGTGCTTTGTAAAAGTAGCAGTAAATCCTGCGCTACCAATGACTTAGCTCGTGCATCAAAGGAATATCTTCCAGCATCAACATTTAAGATCCCCAACGCAATTATCGGCCTAGAAACTGGTGTCATAAAGAATGAGCATCAGGTTTTCAAATGGGACGGAAAGCCAAGAGCCATGAAGCAATGGGAAAGAGACTTGACCTTAAGAGGGGCAATACAAGTTTCAGCTGTTCCCGTATTTCAACAAATCGCCAGAGAAGTTGGCGAAGTAAGAATGCAGAAATACCTTAAAAAATTTTCCTATGGCAACCAGAATATCAGTGGTGGCATTGACAAATTCTGGTTGGAAGGCCAGCTTAGAATTTCCGCAGTTAATCAAGTGGAGTTTCTAGAGTCTCTATATTTAAATAAATTGTCAGCATCTAAAGAAAACCAGCTAATAGTAAAAGAGGCTTTGGTAACGGAGGCGGCACCTGAATATCTAGTGCATTCAAAAACTGGTTTTTCTGGTGTGGGAACTGAGTCAAATCCTGGTGTCGCATGGTGGGTTGGGTGGGTTGAGAAGGAGACAGAGGTTTACTTTTTCGCCTTTAACATGGATATAGACAACGAAAGTAAGTTGCCGCTAAGAAAATCCATTCCCACCAAAATCATGGAAAGTGAGGGCATCATTGGTGGCTAAAACAAAGTTAAACATCATGAGGGAAGTGGTGATCGCCGAAGTATCGACTCAACTATCAGAGGTAGTTGGCGTCATCGAGCGCCATCTCGAACCGACGTTGCTGGCCGTACATTTGTACGGCTCCGCAGTGGATGGCGGCCTGAAGCCACACAGTGATATTGATTTGCTGGTTACGGTGACCGTAAGGCTTGATGAAACAACGCGGCGAGCTTTGATCAACGACCTTTTGGAAACTTCGGCTTCCCCTGGAGAGAGCGAGATTCTCCGCGCTGTAGAAGTCACCATTGTTGTGCACGACGACATCATTCCGTGGCGTTATCCAGCTAAGCGCGAACTGCAATTTGGAGAATGGCAGCGCAATGACATTCTTGCAGGTATCTTCGAGCCAGCCACGATCGACATTGATCTGGCTATCTTGCTGACAAAAGCAAGAGAACATAGCGTTGCCTTGGTAGGTCCAGCGGCGGAGGAACTCTTTGATCCGGTTCCTGAACAGGATCTATTTGAGGCGCTAAATGAAACCTTAACGCTATGGAACTCGCCGCCCGACTGGGCTGGCGATGAGCGAAATGTAGTGCTTACGTTGTCCCGCATTTGGTACAGCGCAGTAACCGGCAAAATCGCGCCGAAGGATGTCGCTGCCGACTGGGCAATGGAGCGCCTGCCGGCCCAGTATCAGCCCGTCATACTTGAAGCTAGACAGGCTTATCTTGGACAAGAAGAAGATCGCTTGGCCTCCCGCGCAGATCAGTTGGAAGAATTTGTTCACTACGTGAAAGGCGAGATCACCAAGGTAGTCGGCAAATAATGTCTAACAATTCGTTCAAGCCGACGCCGCTTCGCGGCGCGGCTTAACTCAAGCGTTAGATGCACTAAGCACATAATTGCTCACAGCCAAACTATCAGGTCAAGTCTGCTTTTATTATTTTTAAGCGTGCATAATAAGCCCTACACAAATTGGGAGATATATCATGAAAGGCTGGCTTTTTCTTGTTATCGCAATAGTTGGCGAAGTAATCGCAACATCCGCATTAAAATCTAGCGAGGGCTTTACTAAGCTTGCCCCTTCCGCCGTTGTCATAATCGGTTATGGCATCGCATTTTATTTTCTTTCTCTGGTTCTGAAATCCATCCCTGTCGGTGTTGCTTATGCAGTCTGGTCGGGACTCGGCGTCGTCATAATTACAGCCATTGCCTGGTTGCTTCATGGGCAAAAGCTTGATGCGTGGGGCTTTGTAGGTATGGGGCTCATAATTGCTGCCTTTTTGCTCGCCCGATCCCCATCGTGGAAGTCGCTGCGGAGGCCGACGCCATGGTGACGGTGTTCGGCATTCTGAATCTCACCGAGGACTCCTTCTTCGATGAGAGCCGGCGGCTAGACCCCGCCGGCGCTGTCACCGCGGCGATCGAAATGCTGCGAGTCGGATCAGACGTCGTGGATGTCGGACCGGCCGCCAGCCATCCGGACGCGAGGCCTGTATCGCCGGCCGATGAGATCAGACGTATTGCGCCGCTCTTAGACGCCCTGTCCGATCAGATGCACCGTGTTTCAATCGACAGCTTCCAACCGGAAACCCAGCGCTATGCGCTCAAGCGCGGCGTGGGCTACCTGAACGATATCCAAGGATTTCCTGACCCTGCGCTCTATCCCGATATTGCTGAGGCGGACTGCAGGCTGGTGGTTATGCACTCAGCGCAGCGGGATGGCATCGCCACCCGCACCGGTCACCTTCGACCCGAAGACGCGCTCGACGAGATTGTGCGGTTCTTCGAGGCGCGGGTTTCCGCCTTGCGACGGAGCGGGGTCGCTGCCGACCGGCTCATCCTCGATCCGGGGATGGGATTTTTCTTGAGCCCCGCACCGGAAACATCGCTGCACGTGCTGTCGAACCTTCAAAAGCTGAAGTCGGCGTTGGGGCTTCCGCTATTGGTCTCGGTGTCGCGGAAATCCTTCTTGGGCGCCACCGTTGGCCTTCCTGTAAAGGATCTGGGTCCAGCGAGCCTTGCGGCGGAACTTCACGCGATCGGCAATGGCGCTGACTACGTCCGCACCCACGCGCCTGGAGATCTGCGAAGCGCAATCACCTTCTCGGAAACCCTCGCGAAATTTCGCAGTCGCGACGCCAGAGACCGAGGGTTAGATCATGCCTAGCATTCACCTTCCGGCCGCCCGCTAAATATCTCCTTTTGGGTTGTTAATAAAACATCCAATAAGTTGACTGTGCGTGAAAAAGAAAGTTTTGTGTGATGGCGTTGAAGATCGCACCGTTAAGCTCTTATGTGGGATGGTGCAGAGCTCGACGACTACCGATAAAACGCAACCGCCGCAAACAGACAAGAAAAAGCCCCAACTGATAACAGTTGGGGCTTCAGTATTGTGATTGGTGGAGCAATAGCACCCTGAACCCAAAACCTTCTCGCTCAACCGGTAGTGGCTGATAACAACTCGTGAGGGCTATTGCGGGTTAAGCATTTAGCGATGTCTAGGGCCAGACTGGACGTCTGAACGCAAGCCGCTGATACTGTACATAACCACAGTATCAGCGGAGGATACCCATGTCGCTGGCAAGGAACGCCACGGCGAGTCAATCGCCCACTCAAACAAACGGTTACGAACGCCACCAACCCGACCAGACGCTGCTCTACCAGCTGGTTGAGCAGCACTACCCAGCCTTCAAAGCCTCACTCGAAGCCCAAGGTCAACACCTGCCTCGCTACATCCAACAAGAATTCAACGACCTCCTCCAATGTGGCCGTCTGGAGTATGGTTTCATGCGGGTTCGCTGCGAGGATTGTCATCACGAGCGTCTGGTCGCCTTCAGCTGTAAACGACGCGGCTTTTGCCCTAGCTGCGGTGCCCGCCGGATGGCCGAGAGTGCGGCGCTGCTGATAGACGAAGTCTTCCCCAAGGAGCCCATTCGCCAGTGGGTGCTCAGCTTTCCTTTCCAGCTACGCTTTTTGCTGGCTCGCCATCCCCAGCTGATGGGCCAGGTCTTGAGTATCGTCTATCGTACACTCTCAACTCATCTGATCAAAAAAAGCCGGTTACACCAAAGCCTCTGCACAAACTGGCTCAGTGACTCTTATCCAACGCTTTGGCTCCGCGCTAAATCTCAATGTCCACTACCACATGCTGTTTCTCGATGGTGTCTATGCCGAAGATGACTATGGCAAGCAACGCTTCCATCGTGTCAAGGCACCCACTTACGATGAGCTGAATACGCTCGCTCACACCCTCAGCCATCGCATCGCTCGCTGCATGGAAAAGCGTGGGATTTTGGAGCGTGATGCCGAGAATACGTGGTTGACACTGGAAGAGGGCGAAGACGATACGCTGACTCAATTACATGGTGCTTCGGTTACGTATCGCATTGCCGTCGGCCCCCAGCAAGGGCGCAAAGTCTTCACCCTGCAAACCTTGCCAGGGCGTGAGGATAAAGCCGACTCAAGCAGTCGAGTAGCCAACCATGCTGGTTTCTCGCTACACGCCGGTGTGATGGCCGAAGCGCATCAGCGGGATAAGCTTGAGCGCTTGTGTCGCTACATTAGTCGGCCAGCGGTTTCAGAAAAACGTCTGGCATTAACCGCCAATGGGCAGGTGCGTTACGAGCTCAAAACTCCGTACCGCAATGGCACCACCCATGTGATCTTCGAGCCGCTGGACTTCATCGCCAAACTCGCTGCGTTGGTACCTAAGCCGCGAGTCAACCTCACACGCTTCCACGGCGTCTTTGCACCGAACAGCAAACACCGAGTTCAAGTAACACCCGCCAAGCGGGGCAAGAAGCCCGACAAATCGGAAGGTCTCGATACTAACTGGCGTGACAAGAGTCCTGCAGAGCGCCACCGCGCCATGACCTGGATGCAACGCCTCAAGCGAGTCTTCAATATTGATATTGAAGTCTGCGAACACTGCGGCGGTCACGTCAAAGTGATTGCCAGCATCGAAGATCCGAAGGTCATTGAGCAGATTCTCAAGCATCTGAAACAGAAAACAGCCAAGGCGAATGCCGCCAAGCAGCGTGAGCTGCCACCAGAACGAGCGCCGCCACTGACTCCCAGCCTGTTCGATCCATCACAGAGTCGTCTCTTTGACTGACGACCCCAAATCCAACACTGCTCAACACTGCCAACTTTTAAACGGGGCGGTGGGGCAGTTTGTATCTCTCGAGCTATCAGGCTAGAGATTTTACCGCCAAATCGAACCTTATTAGAGCGGTTTAGGCTGGACCGGCAGTTAAAATTGGGGCTTGAGCGGTAAACGAGTGAGGGAATTTCAGGTAAGATACTTCGGATGAGGAGCAAAAAGGTGGTTTATACTTCCTATACCCCTGGATGGACGAACAAGCCATTAAGCAGTGGCATTGCCTGGTCCACCATGGCCGCCGAGGGAGAGGTTTCCACTACAGTGACACCGCCATTGAGACGGCCCTGATGCTAAAAGGCTTGTTCAAGTTGCCGCTGCGGGCGCTAGAAGGCTTCATTAACTCGTTGTTCCAACTGATGGCGGTGCCTTTGCAGTCGCCGGACTATAGCTGTATCAGCAAGCGCGCCAAGACCGTCGACATCAAGTACCGCCTCCCCAGCCAAGGCCCGGTGGCTCACTTGGTCATTGATGCCACCGGCCTCAAGGTCTATGGCGAAGGCGAATGGAAAATTCGCAAACACGGCAAGGAGAAGCGACGAGTGTGGCGCAAGCTCCACTTGGCGGTGGATGCCACAACCCATGCGGTCATCGCTGCCGAAGTCAGCCTGGAGACGGTGGCGGATAACGAGGTGTTACCGACGTTGCTCAACCCCTTACGACGCAAGATAAAACAGGTCAGCGCCGATGGTGCGTATGACACCAAGGCCTGTCATGCGCTACTGAAGAAAAAGGGGGGCGAAAGCCACCATACCGCCGAGAAAAAATGCGGCACCGTGGGAGGAAGGCCATCCCCGCAACGAGGCGGTGACGGCGCTCAAGGCCGGTGAACTGAAGCAATGGAAGAAAGACTCCGGCTATCACCAGCGCTCGATAGCCGAGACCGCCATGTACCGGTTCAAGCAACTCATCGGGCCAACGCTGAGCCTGCGGAACTACAACGCCCAGGTGGGCGAAATCCTGGCTGGCGTGAAGGTGATGAACAAGCTGATAGGGCTTGGTATGCCTGTTCGCCAGCCAGTGAATTGAGTGGTATCAACGGGTTGGGGAACGGCCATCCAGCGACGGATTTGGTCAACAACGCCGATAACACCTCGAAATCGGAGTTTATATGGCTTCGTGGGGGGAGTTATGTGTTTGAGCTTTGTCGCATTAACGCGAATCAGGGGTTGACGGCAGAAATGGACTGGAATTACACTTCTTAGAGTCGGCGTTGCCGGAAAATTCTGATTGGATTAGTTGTTCGGGGTGCGAAAACAGTCGTAGTTCGGGGGAAAAACCGAATTTTGACCCGAAACCGCAAAAAACCCGAAATGACAGTTCCTATCAAATACTTAACTTGTAGGTTCTTTCAAATGGATAAGAATGATGTTGTTAAGAAGATACTTGAATCAAAAAAAGTACGAAAACCTTGATTCAGATATTGTTGAAAAGGTTGTTTCCATTTCTGAGAAGAAATATAAATTAAAGGAAGTTGAGAATTATTCTAAAAAGAAATTGCATCAAATATGGGGGTCTTACTATTCTGCCTATCCTAATTGGGATAAATTATTAAAAAAGTACAATCAGGGGCAGTTATCAATAGAAGATTTACTAAAGATTCATTCTTCGACGAATGAAAGAGTCGCAACATTAAATGACTTTTACACTTATGTATTTGGAAATATCAAACATGTCTCATCTATTTTAGATTTTGGTTGTGGCTTCAATCCATTAGCTTTATACCAATGGAATGAAAATGAAAAAATAATATATCATGCATACGATATTGATAGAGCTGAGATAGCTTTTTTGAGTAGCATTATTGGGAAGTTAAAGACGACGATAAAGTATAGGTTTTTGAATAAAGAGAGTGATGTCTACAAAGGTACTTATGATGTAGTATTCCTTTTAAAGATGCTTCCTGTGCTAAAACAGCAAGATGTAAATATCTTGGATTTCCTACAGCTTTTTCATACTCAAAACTTTGTAATATCTTTTCCAATAAAGTCTTTATCTGGAAAGGAGAAGGGAATGGAAGAGAATTACCAGCTATGGTTTGAATCTTTTACAAAAGGTTGGATAAAAATCCTTGATTCGAAGGTTATAGGGAATGAGTTAGTATATATTACTAGTGGATTTCAGAAATAACTCCGCCTCCAAGGCACTCATTTTCTTGGAAAAGTACTAAACTCTGTCCAACGGCTGGAGCCCATTGTGGTGCAGAAAATTCAAATATATATCCATTTTCATTCTGGGTTACTTTTACTGGTGTATCCTGACTTCTATAACGGATAGATGCTGTATAGTTATTATTAAGTAATGAAGTTTCGTTTATCAAGTGCAATTCTGAAACACTTACTATGTTTTTCCAAAGTTTTGGATTATCTTTTCCTTGGACAACATAGAGGATATTTTGAGGAAAAGATAGGTTTCAACTACAGTTTAGAAGGTTAAAAACAAATGCATGCATGGCTCAAAAGCAATCTAGGGAAGGTGCGAATAAGCGGGGAAATTCTTCTCGGCTGACTCAGTCATTTCATTTTTTCCTGTTTGAGCCGTTTTTTCTCCCGTAAATGCACTGTATACCGATATGGGCAGGGCGAAGCGCTAAAGTACAACAATCTTATTGTTAGCTATTGTCTTGGCGTTCCAGAAAATCTTTAAACTCAATAGTATAAAGCCGTAACAGCACCATGGTTAACGCAAAAATAATTGGCCCATAAATCAAACCAATTAAACCAAAGAGTTGCAAACCACCTGAGGTATCCCCAGAAATTCTGTAGTTAAAATAAAATGTTAGTTGATTGGGGAACATTCATGGCGGTTCCTGATCTGATCATTCGCCAAAACTCCCACACCGCGGATGCTCACCATGAATGTAAAAGCTATGCTCGCTGATTTCCTCACCTTTGTCACGCCAAAATCAATGCATAAAGCCCGATTTTCGGTTTTGCTAGATGCGGTAACCGCCCTGGCAAAGGATGCGTGTTGCACCGTTACTGCGATTGGCCGGGCGATGCCTGGCTCTTCAGATAAGGTCAGTATCAAACGGGCAGATCGTCTACTCAATAATCCTAACCTGCAACGAGAGCTGCCATTGATTTATGCTGCGCTGACGGCTTCTATTGTTGGCCATAAAACTAAGCCGATGATTTTGGTTGACTGGAGCAATGCCGATACTGCCAAGCGACACTTTATCCTGCGTGCCAGCATTGCCGCTGACGGTAGAGCGTTGACTCTGCTACAGAAGATTGCCGCCGCAGAAGATTATACCTGCCCACACCTACACGGGGCGTTTTTAAAGCAGCTTAAAGCCATGCTACCCAAGGACTGTAAGCCCGTAATTGTCACTGACGCGGGGTTTAAAGTTCCATGGCTGAAACAAGTGCGTAAGCTGGGATGGCATTATGTAGCTAGAGTTCGAGGCAATGTGAAGCTTAAATTGGCAGAGCAGGACAAGTTTATCAGTGTTAATCAGCTTTATCGGCAAGCGAAGAAGGATCCAAAAAGTGTAGGAAAAATCATGCTTGCCCAAACACAACACTATGAAACGCAGGCCGTCCTGGTTGGCAAAGGTTATAAGCTATTGAAACGCGATAAAAATAAGACGTATAAGGAACCATGGTTGTTGGTGTCATCCTTAGCTGACTGCCATGGGTATGCGGATAAAATTGCTAAGTGCTACAGTAGCCGAATGCAAATTGAAGAAAGCTTCCGTGATCAGAAAAGTCACCGCTATGGCCTGGGTAGCGATTTGCATGGTACCAAGAAGAAATCTCGCTTAGAGATACTGCTACTACTGGCCGCATTGGTTAATTGGTTTCATTACCTGCTAGGTAGCGCAGCGGAGAAAGCGGGTTTGCACCTGCGTTATCAAGCTAACACCGTTAAAAATAGGCGGGTATTGGCCCTGAATTTCCTTGGGATATTACTTTGCAAAGAACCCAAACAGCGAATACGCAGGCAATATTATCAGCAGGGACTTAAACAAATACTACAGTGGGTGGTTCAGTGGGACTGGGCAGTAATCAAACAGGCTGATAGCTGATTGTATGAATGGAAATTTTGTGGGGATCCCTCAGGTTGTCTAGACTTCTTTTAACAGTAAAGTTATCATAAAACTGAATTTTATTTTTTAGGTAAGTTTATGCATTCTATCCGCATTCGTTAAGACACAACTATTTGCATAGTGACACTATTTTATAATGGTGGGCTTTTGTTGTGTCTTTAAGAATATATGCGGATATATAAAGTAAAAGTATGCTTAATTTATAAGTATGCTTTTAGTGCATAGTTTCCAGTTATAACTTAATTGACTAGCTATTTGTCCACCCTGTGGATGAATAGCTTTTTTTTTGGGAGGACACTGTGATGCTAGCTTTTGTTTTCACCTAAATCCTGTTTGCTGCATAAAAAATTTCAAGAGCTAAACAGGAGTAAATAAAAATGAGTTTAATTATTAAAGCGAGAAACATACGCTTGGATTATGCTGGGCGTGATGTTTTGGATATTGATGAATTGGAAATTCACTCTTATGACCGTATTGGTCTTGTGGGTGATAACGGAGCAGGAAAGAGTAGTTTACTCAAAGTACTTAATGGCGAAATTGTTTTAGCCGAAGCGACATTACAGCGTTTTGGTGATTTTGCACATATCAGCCAACTGGGCGGAATCGAAATAGAAACGGTCGAAGACCGGGCAATGTTATCTCGCCTTGGTGTTTCCAATGTACAAAACGACACAATGAGTGGCGGAGAGGAAACTCGTGCAAAAATTGCTGCCGCATTTTCCCAACAAGTACATGGCATTCTAGCGGATGAACCAACCAGCCACCTTGATCTCAATGGAATAGATCTACTTATTGGTCAACTTAAAGCATTTGATGGAGCATTACTTGTTATCAGTCATGACCGATATTTTCTTGATATGGTTGTAGACAAGATATGGGAGTTAAAAGACGGTAAAATTACGGAATATTGGGGTGGTTACTCGGATTACTTGCGTCAAAAAGAAGAAGAGCGACAACACCAAGCCGTAGAATATGAGCTGATGATGAAGGAACGGGAGCGATTAGAATCTGCTGTGCAAGAAAAACGCCAGCAAGCTAATCGATTAGACAATAAGAAAAAAGGAGAAAAATCCAAAAACTCTACCGAAAGTGCTGGACGACTTGGGCATGCAAAAATGACTGGCACCAAGCAAAGAAAACTGTATCAGGCAGCTAAGAGTATGGAAAAGCGTTTGGCTGCATTAGAAGATATTCAAGCACCAGAGCATTTGCGTTCTATTCGTTTTCGTCAAAGTTCAGCCCTAGAACTGCACAATAAGTTCCCGATTACGGCAGATGGTCTGAGCTTAAAATTTGGTAGCCGTACTATCTTTGATGACGCTAACTTTATAATACCGCTTGGCGCTAAAGTCGCTATAACTGGATCGAATGGAACAGGGAAAACGTCCTTGTTAAAAATGATATCAGAACGTGCTGATGGATTAACCATATCTCCAAAAGCTGAAATTGGCTACTTTACACAAACAGGATATAAATTTAACACGCATAAATCTGTGCTCTCCTTTATGCAGGAAGAGTGCGAGTACACAGTTGCGGAAATTCGTGCAGTATTGGCTTCAATGGGGATCGGAGCGAATGATATTCAAAAAAACTTATCCGACTTATCGGGAGGTGAAATCATCAAACTGCTTTTATCCAAAATGCTTTTAGGAAAATATAATATTTTGCTTATGGATGAACCAGGAAACTATCTTGACCTAAAAAGTATTGCCGCATTAGAAACAATGATGAAGTCCTATGCAGGAACTATTATCTTCGTATCTCATGACAAGCAATTGGTCGATAATATTGCTGACATTATCTACGAGATCAAAGACCACAAAATCATCAAGACTTTTGAGAGAGATTGTTAATGATAGCCAATCTAATCCGAACATTAATTATTGAACTCTTTAAAGGAAATTAAAAATGACAATTCAAGATATTCAATCACTTGCTGAAGCACACGGCTTGTTGCTTACGGACAAAATGAATTTCAATGAAATGGGCATTGATTTTAAGGTCGTTTTTGCTCTTGATACAAAGGGGCAACAATGGTTGCTGCGTATTCCTCGTCGTGATGGCATGAGGGAACAAATCAAGAAAGAAAAACGCATTTTAGAATTGGTAAAAAAAACATCTTTCTGTAGAGGTTCCTGATTGGAGAATTTCATCTACAGAATTAGTGGCTTATCCCATACTTAAAGATAATCCTGTTTTAAATTTGGATGCTGAAACCTATGAAATAATTTGGAATATGGACAAAGATAGCCCGAAATACATAACATCTTTGGCAAAAACCTTATTTGAAATCCATAGTATTCCTGAAAAAGAAGTTCGGGAAAATGATTTGAAAATTATGAAACCTTCAGATTTAAGACCTGAAATAGCAAACAATTTGCAGTTAGTAAAATCTGAAATTGGTATAAGTGAGCAATTGGAAACCCGCTACAGAAAATGGTTGGATAATGATGTTCTATGGGCAGATTTCACCCAATTTATACATGGCGATTTATATGCTGGGCATGTACTAGCTTCAAAGGATGGAGCTGTTTCAGGCGTTATTGATTGGTCAACAGCCCATATAGATGACCCAGCGATTGATTTTGCTGGGCATGTAACTTTGTTTGGAGAAGAAAGCCTCAAAACTCTAATCATCGAGTATGAAAAACTAGGGGGTAAAGTTTGGAATAAACTATATGAACAGACTTTAGAAAGAGCAGCGGCCTCTCCTTTGATGTATGGTTTATTTGCCTTAGAAACTCAAAATGAAAGCCTTATCGTTGGAGCAAAAGCTCAGTTGGGAGTTATATAATTTAAAAATATGATTGCTGAGAACTGCCTTGTTTTGAAACTTGGTTGGCTTTAATTAGTTTTTAGTATTCTTTATAGAAAATGCCTCGATCAAGGGGCATTTCTAACAATCATTTAACATAAAATTTCTTATACGAAATGCTTGATATTTCTCTTTAAATATCATTATATTAACGTAAGCCGTTCTGGAGTATAGGGCACCAGAACGGCTTTTTATTGATTATTCATGTTCCACGATCACTAATTGAGCGATGTTCCACGGTTTTATTCAGTTTTAATAAACATCATCCGGTTTTTTGAGGAGTCATTATTTCAAGTGCTTGCACTGAAATTGGCTCTTCAAAAAACTGGAGTCTTGGCTAACCATATGGAAGGAAAAAGCGGCTTAGGAAGCCTCTCTTCTTCTGTTCTGGTTCAACATGCTCCGGGATAGGAATACGCTTATTGTCTTGCTGAGGAGTAGTCAATTCGTCATAGTTCGTTGCTAGTTCCGACCGAGGATCCGTTGCTATATCCTGTTTAAAGCTCTGATCGGTAAAGGTAGTCATATTGGCTTTTGGTGCTTCTAGTAAGCGCTGCATAGCTTCAATCTGTTCTTGATAAAACGATTCACGTTCTAAAGATTGATTTTCTCTCTGTATTGCCTGATTTAATTGTTTTTCCAGTATGTCAACTTGACGTTTTAGTAAGTCAACTTCTGTCAAGTTTTGACTGTTAATTGATTGACTTTGATTGACTGTATCCTCTTTTTTTTGTGGTTCCCCAAAAACTCTTAGGGCCTCTGAAAAGTCAATTAATCCATCAGATCCTTTAGATAAATTTCCTTTGTTTATATGTGCATATATGGCTTGTCTTGAATATCCATAAAGCTTAGCTAACTCTGAAACTGACAGTTTTTTCATTATGTAAACCAGTTTTCAACTTGTGTTAATACCTGACTGTTAACTTAACAATTTCAATTAACAATGTCATTGAAATCCTAATTTTCTGAGTAAAGGAAGTAATTCCTTAAATTTCTCTGCATCTTGCAGCATGGCAGCTATACGTACAGCAAACTGCTGATAGCTTTCTGTGCCTTGTGAATATTTACTCATCTCAGGAAGCTCTGAGAGCTTGTTGGCGAATAGATGGCGTTGTTTATCTGTTATTTTTGAAAAGAGGTCTAATGTATTCGGATCTCTTTTAGATTCGACTGAATGCGTGGCTGATTTTTTCTGTTTAAAGCTAAATGAAAAACCAGTAATAGATCTACCTGTTTTATGCTGTTCAACTTTGACAATAATATCGGTATGTTCATTTACTTGTTTTAATGCAATGTCTAAAACATATTTTTTAAAATCATACATTCGTTTGTATTCAGTCTCGAGTACACCTATTTTTTGTCTAAAATCATACATAGTTATGAGAGGCGTTTTTCCAGTACTACGCCATGCAATCAATATTTCATATAAACGAACAGCATAAGCACTTGTTAAATTACTTATTTGTTGTATTTCATACTTTGTAAATTGTTCTTCTAACCTAGTAATTAAAGGCACAATAGCAGGGGCAAAAATAAGTCTAACGACAGCTTCATTATCAATATAAGCCACCTCGCTCACCCATCTTGATTTGTGATTAATAGTGTTACCTTTTTCACTAAGACTCTGATAACTGAATTGTCTTGCAAACAAGTCATCGCAAGCATCTTTTAACGCCTGATAAGCCGTATTTCGATGTACACGGCACTGTTGCAAATAGTCGGTGGTGATAAACTTATCATCCCCTTTTGCTGATGGAGCTGCACATGAACCCATTCAAAGGCCGGCATTTTCAGCGTGACATCATTCTGTGGGCCGTACGCTGGTACTGCAAATACGGCATCAGTTACCGTGAGCTGCAGGAGATGCTGGCTGAACGCGGAGTGAATGTCGATCACTCCACGATTTACCGCTGGGTTCAGCGTTATGCGCCTGAAATGGAAAAACGGCTGCGCTGGTACTGGCGTAACCCTTCCGATCTTTGCCCGTGGCACATGGATGAAACCTACGTGAAGGTCAATGGCCGCTGGGCGTATCTGTACCGGGCCGTCGACAGCCGGGGCCGCACTGTCGATTTTTATCTCTCCTCCCGTCGTAACAGCAAAGCTGCATACCGGTTTCTGGGTAAAATCCTCAACAACGTGAAGAAGTGGCAGATCCCGCGATTCATCAACACGGATAAAGCGCCCGCCTATGGTCGCGCGCTTGCTCTGCTCAAACGCGAAGGCCGGTGCCCGTCTGACGTTGAACACCGACAGATTAAGTACCGGAACAACGTGATTGAATGCGATCATGGCAAACTGAAACGGATAATCGGCGCCACGCTGGGATTTAAATCCATGAAGACGGCTTACGCCACCATCAAAGGTATTGAGGTGATGCGTGCACTACGCAAAGGCCAGGCCTCAGCATTTTATTATGGTGATCCCCTGGGCGAAATGCGCCTGGTAAGCAGAGTTTTTGAAATGTAAGGCCTTTGAATAAGACAAAAGGCTGCCTCATCGCTAACTTTGCAACAGTGCCGCGCGACGAGCAGCAGCACCAGGAGCAGAAGCACGTCGAGAAAAAGCAACAGCAGATCGAGCAGCGCCCACGGCGGGCCGCTCGCATCGGATAAGTCGAAAAATCCGGCTAAAGTGGCCGAGCTGCACATCAGGCCGCGCGGTTTTCCTCCCTGATCGCCGGCGCGGTTTCTTCCTCCCTGAACCGCATGCAGACTTGCCGCCTCGGACACCCCGAGGCGGTTTTTTTCGCCTCGCTCGAGCATCGCCGCATCCGACGATGCCGAGACGACCAGGCCGCGCACGTCGAGCTGCAGCATCGCCATTGCCGACGATGGCACCAGGTCGCCGGCGGTGGCCACCGACCTCGAGCTCGCATCGCCACATCCGACGATGCGCGCCGGCGTCGACCATCGCCAGGTCTGACGATGGCGGCCGCCCTGCCCTGGATCTCGCATCGCCATTTCTGGCGATGAGATCCACGGAGCGGCCATTTAGACCCGCCAATAACGACCCGGCCAAGATAAATCGCATGACGGCCTTTTTTGGCCGGGGGTAGCATGACCGGACACTTTGCGTATGCCCAAAGGAGCCCGCAAGTATGCGCAGGACGAAGCCAGTAGCCGCGCCGATGGTGGCGCGGGTCTATCTGCGCGTCAGCACCGACGCGCAGGACTTGGAACGCCAAGAGGCGATCACTACGGCCGCGAAGGCCGCCGGCTACTACGTCGCCGGCATCTACCGTGAGAAGGCATCCGGCGCACGCGCCGACCGGCCTGAGCTGCTGCGCATGATCGGCGACCTACAGCCCGGCGAGGTGGTCATTGCCGAGAAGATCGACCGCATCAGCCGCCTACCTTTGCCCGAGGCCGAGCGCCTGGTGGCCTCGATACAGGCCAAAGGCGCACGCCTGGCCGTCCCTGGCGTGGTCGATCTATCCGACCTGGCGGCCGAGGCCCAGGGCGTCGCCAAGATCGTGCTGGAAGCCGTGCAGATCATGCTTTTTCGCCTGGCCTTGCAGATGGCCCGCGACGACTACGAGGACAGGCGCGAACGCCAGCGCCAAGGCATTGAGTTGGCCCGCCAGGCCGGGCGGTACAAGGGCCGCCGTGCTGATCCGAAGCGCCGCGCCCAAGTTGTCGCGCTGCGCAAGTCCGGCTACAGCATCAACAAGACCGCCGAGCTGGCCGGGTACAGTGCGGCCCAGGTGAAACGGATATGGGCCGAGGTCAGCCAGGCCGAAGCGAAGCAGCACGGCGCGTTCGTGGAGGACGCATTGACGGAAGCCGATGCCCTGGCCGCTGTCGGCCAGGATGAGCGCCAGGAGGAAAGGGCATGAAGAAGCCGAACCAAGACGACGAGCCGTTTTTCATCACCGAGGAGATTGCGGCCGAAATGATCGCCGGCGGCTATGAGTTCGAGCTGCCGCCCATTCCTTGCACCATCCGCCTACGCGACGTGCTGGAGCGCATGACCGATGCTGAGCTAGCATTGCAGCCGGGCGAGATCGCCGACCAGGAGCGTGAACGCTGCCGGCGCAAGCCGTGTTCAACCTCATGATCTGGTCATGGTATTTTTCATGGCACTGAGCCTGATAGTTCTTGCAAATTGTTGTCACTAAAGGGTTTTGTGTGCTTGTTTACAATCGAGTGGGAGTGACGGGCACTGGCTGGCAATGTCTAGCAACGGCAGGCATTTCGGCTGAGGGTAAAAGAACTTTCCGCTAAGCGATAGACTGTATGTAAACACAGTATTGCAAGGACGCGGAACATGCCTCATGTGGCGGCCAGGACGGCCAGCCGGGATCGGGATACTGGTCGTTACCAGAGCCACCGACCCGAGCAAACCCTTCTCTATCAGATCGTTGACGAGTATTACCCGGCATTCGCTGCGCTTATGGCAGAGCAGGGAAAGGAATTGCCGGGCTATGTGCAACGGGAATTTGAAGAATTTCTCCAATGCGGGCGGCTGGAGCATGGCTTTCTACGGGTTCGCTGCGAGTCTTGCCACGCCGAGCACCTGGTCGCTTTCAGCTGTAAGCGTCGCGGTTTCTGCCCGAGCTGTGGGGCGCGGCGGATGGCCGAAAGTGCCGCCTTGCTGGTTGATGAAGTACTGCCTGAACAACCCATGCGTCAGTGGGTGTTGAGCTTCCCGTTTCAGCTGCGTTTCCTGTTTGCCAGCCGGCCCGAGATCATGGGGTGGGTGCTGGGCATCGTTTACCGCGTCATTGCCACGCACCTGGTCAAGAAAGCGGGCCATACCCACCAAGTGGCCAAGACGGGCGCGGTCACCCTGATCCAGCGTTTTGGATCGGCGCTCAATCTGAATGTTCACTTCCACATGCTGTTTCTCGACGGTGTGTATGTCGAGCAATCCCACGGCTCAGCGCGTTTCCGCTGGGTCAAGGCGCCGACCAGCCCAGAGCTCACCCAGCTGACGCACACCATCGCCCACCGGGTGGGTCGCTATCTGGAACGGCAAGGCCTGCTGGAACGGGATGTCGAAAACAGCTATCTGGCCTCGGATGCGGTGGATGACGACCCGATGACACCCCTGCTGGGGCACTCGATCACTTACCGTATCGCTGTCGGTTCACAGGCGGGGCGAAAGGTGTTCACTTTGCAAACTCTGCCGACCAGTGGTGATCCGTTCGGTGACGGGATTGGCAAGGTAGCCGGGTCCAGCCTGCACGCCGGCGTGGCGGCCAGGGCCGATGAACGCAAGAAGCTCGAACGGCTGTGCCGGTACATCAGCCGCCCGGCGGTATCCGAGAAGCGGCTGTCGTTAACACGAGGCGGCAACGTGCGCTACCAGCTCAAGACGCCGTACCGGGACGGCACCACGCACGTCATTTTCGAACCATTGGATTTCATTGCAAGGCTGGCCGCCCTGGTACCGAAGCCCAGAGTCAACCTAACCCGCTTCCACGGGGTGTTCGCACCCAACAGTCGGCACCGGGCGTTGGTCACGCCGGCAAAACGGGGCAGGGGCAACAAGGTCAGGGTGGCTGATGAACCGGCAACACCAGCACAACGGCGAGCGTCGATGACATGGGCGCAACGGCTCAAGCGTGTTTTCAATATCGACATCGAGACCTGCAGCGGCTGCGGCGGCGCCATGAAAGTCATCGCCTGCATTGAAGACCCTATAGTGATCAAGCAGATCCTTGATCACCTGAAGCACAAAGCCGAAACCAGCGGGACCAGGGCGTTACCCGAAAGCCGGGCGCCACCGGCTGAGCTGCTCCTGGGTCTGTTTGACTGACGAGCCTGAAGGCCAACGATACCAATCAAAATGCTGCGTTCACAGCGCCGCGGCAGGGATCCGCCGTGCTGGTTGTCGGAAAAGGAGCCGCTAGTGGGAAAGAGGAGGGTAAATTTTCAGCGTTGCTGGCTCCCCGTCAGCCGGATTGGGTTGCATCGCAGGGGTGTCGAAAGAGTCAACTGCGGTCCAAAGCTGTTGGACTTGGGTGAAAAGGGCGTTTATTCTTCCTATACGTGCCGCGTTCCAGGCGGCGACTATGAGGGCTATGTCGATGCCCATGTGCGCCGGCTGGAGGCGCTACGCCGGGCCGGTATCGTCGAGCGGATCGACGCCGACCAATGGCGCATCCCCGATGATCTGGTCAGCCGTGCCGCCGCCCATGACGCCGGCCGAGACAGTCAGGCCAGCGTTCGCGTCCTTTCCCCGGTCGATCTGAACAAACAGATCGGATCGGACGGCGCGACCTGGCTGGACCGGCGGCTGATCCACGGCGAGACGGCCGACCTTGCGCCAACCGGCTTCGGGCAACAAGTCCGCGAAGCCATGGACCAGCGCCGCGAGCACCATATCGAACAGGGCGACGCCACCCGCAGCCGGGACAGCCGCGTCTTCTACCGGCGCAACCTTCTCGCCATCCTGCGGGAGCGCGAGGTAGCCGGCGTCGGATCGGATATGGCTTTGAGTAAGGGCCTGCCGTTCCGCGCCGCCACGGACGGCGAGAGCGTCAGCGGCAAGTTTACCGGAACCGTGCATCTATCGAGCGGCAAGTTCGCCGTGGTCGAGAAATCCCATGAGTTCACCCTTGTCCCGTGGCGGCCGATCATCGACCGCCAACTCGGCCGCGAGGTTATGGGCATCGTGCAGGGCGGGTCGGTGTCGTGGCAGTTAGGGCGGCAGAGGGGGCTGGAACGCTGAGTGCGCCCATGCCGCATTGCGAAGCAAAAGATAATCGGATAAAATGTAGCAATTCATATTCGTAAGCGTGGAGTAATCAGATGGGAAATTCCAAGTCAGCAGACAAGTAAGCCGCAACAACCAGTATTGTTGTTGCGGCGCTCTGTAAGGCTAGTCTCATCTGATTGCTGACGAGCAGACGTCGCCCGGTATTCCTTAATCGAGGGTTGATTCGTCATGACCACCACACGCCCCGCGTGGGCCTATACGCTGCCGGCAGCACTGCTGCTGATGGCTCCTTTCGACATCCTCGCTTCACTGGCGATGGATATTTATCTCCCTGTCGTTCCAGCGATGCCCGGCATCCTGAACACGACGCCCGCTATGATCCAACTCACGTTGAGCCTCTATATGGTGATGCTCGGCGTGGGCCAGGTGATTTTTGGTCCGCTCTCAGACAGAATCGGGCGACGGCCAATTCTACTTGCGGGCGCAACGGCTTTCGTCATTGCGTCTCTGGGAGCAGCTTGGTCTTCAACTGCACCGGCCTTTGTCGCTTTCCGTCTACTTCAAGCAGTGGGCGCGTCGGCCATGCTGGTGGCGACGTTCGCGACGGTTCGCGACGTTTATGCCAACCGTCCTGAGGGTGTCGTCATCTACGGCCTTTTCAGTTCGATGCTGGCGTTCGTGCCTGCGCTCGGCCCTATCGCCGGAGCATTGATCGGCGAGTTCTTGGGATGGCAGGCGATATTCATTACTTTGGCTATACTGGCGATGCTCGCACTCCTAAATGCGGGTTTCAGGTGGCACGAAACCCGCCCTCTGGATCAAGTCAAGACGCGCCGATCTGTCTTGCCGATCTTCGCGAGTCCGGCTTTTTGGGTTTACACTGTCGGCTTTAGCGCCGGTATGGGCACCTTCTTCGTCTTCTTCTCGACGGCTCCCCGTGTGCTCATAGGCCAAGCGGAATATTCCGAGATCGGATTCAGCTTTGCCTTCGCCACTGTCGCGCTTGTAATGATCGTGACAACCCGTTTCGCGAAGTCCTTTGTCGCCAGATGGGGCATCGCAGGATGCGTGGCGCGTGGGATGGCGTTGCTTGTTTGCGGAGCGGTCCTGTTGGGGATCGGCGAACTTTACGGCTCGCCGTCATTCCTCACCTTCATCCTACCGATGTGGGTTGTCGCGGTCGGTATTGTCTTCACGGTGTCCGTTACCGCGAACGGCGCTTTGGCAGAGTTCGACGACATCGCGGGATCAGCGGTCGCGTTCTACTTCTGCGTTCAAAGCCTGATAGTCAGCATTGTCGGGACATTGGCGGTGGCACTTTTAAACGGTGACACAGCGTGGCCCGTGATCTGTTACGCCACGGCGATGGCGGTACTGGTTTCGTTGGGGCTGGTGCTCCTTCGGCTCCGTGGGGCTGCCACCGAGAAGTCGCCAGTCGTCTAACCGACGACTGGTAGCAGGCCCGCTCCGATGCGGCGCACTAACCATCGAAACCTCGTGAATGTCGGTATCCTGTCTGGCAGGATACCGCTCATTTCCCTTGTTCAGTTCATCGCCGTCGCCGAGCATCTGAATTTTCGGCATGCGGCCAAGGCACTTGGTATCAGCCAGTCGAGCGTCAGCGCGCGTGTGAAAGCGCTGGAGGATAACCTTGGTGTCCTGCTATTTGAGCGCCATGCGCGGGGCGTTCGGCTAACAGACGCAGGCAGGCACTTCATGGAGCGTGTCACGGCGGGTGTCGATCAACTCGATCACGCAGTGAAGACCGCGGAGTGACGGGCACTGGCTGGCAATGTCTAGCAACGGCAGGCATTTCGGCTGAGGGTAAAAGAACTTTCCGCTAAGCGATAGACTGTATGTAAACACAGTATTGCAAGGACGCGGAACATGCCTCATGTGGCGGCCAGGACGGCCAGCCGGGATCGGGATACTGGTCGTTACCAGAGCCACCGACCCGAGCAAACCCTTCTCTATCAGATCGTTGACGAGTATTACCCGGCATTCGCTGCGCTTATGGCAGAGCAGGGAAAGGAATTGCCGGGCTATGTGCAACGGGAATTTGAAGAATTTCTCCAAAGCCCGCGACGCAGCGCCGGCAGGCAGAGCAAGTAGAGGGCAGCGCCTGCAATCCATGCCCACCCGTTCCACGTTGTTATAGAAGCCGCATAGATCGCCGTGAAGAGGAGGGGTCCGACGATCGAGGTCAGGCTGGTGAGCGCCGCCAGTGAGCCTTGCAGCTGCCCCTGACGTTCCTCATCCACCTGCCTGGACAACATTGCTTGCAGCGCCGGCATTCCGATGCCACCCGAAGCAAGCAGGACCATGATCGGGAACGCCATCCATCCCCGTGTCGCGAAGGCAAGCAGGATGTAGCCTGTGCCGTCGGCAATCATTCCGAGCATGAGTGCCCGCCTTTCGCCGAGCCGGGCGGCTACAGGGCCGGTGATCATTGCCTGGGCGAGTGAATGCAGAATGCCAAATGCGGCAAGCGAAATGCCGATCGTGGTCGCGTCCCAGTGAAAGCGATCCTCGCCGAAAATGACCCAAAGCGCGGCCGGCACCTGTCCGACAAGTTGCATGATGAAGAAGACCGCCATCAGGGCGGCGACGACGGTCATGCCCCGGGCCCACCGGAACGAAGCGAGCGGGTTGAGAGCCTCCCGGCGTAACGGCCGGCGTTCGCCTTTGTGCGACTCCGGCAAAAGGAAACAGCCCGTCAGGAAATTGAGGCCGTTCAAGGCTGCCGCGGCGAAGAACGGAGCGTGGGGGGAGAAACCGCCCATCAGCCCACCGAGCACAGGTCCCGCGACCATCCCGAACCCGAAACAGGCGCTCATGAAGCCGAAGTGCCGCGCGCGCTCATCGCCATCAGTGATATCGGCAATATAAGCGCCGGCTACCGCCCCAGTCGCCCCGGTGATGCCGGCCACGATCCGCCCGATATAGAGAACCCAAAGGAAAGGCGCCGTCGCCATGATGGCGTAGTCGACAGCAGCGCCGGCCAGCGAGACGAGCAAGACCGGCCGCCGCCCGAAACGATCCGACAGCGCGCCCAGCACAGGTGCGCAGGCAAATTGCATCAACGCATACAGCGCCAGCAGAATGCCATAGTGGGCGGTGACGTCGTTCGAGTGAACCAGATCGCGCAGGAGGCCCGGCAGCACCGGCATAATCAGGCCGATGCCGACAGCGTCGAGCGCGACAGTGCTCAGAATTACGATCAGGGGTCTGTTGGGTTTCACGTCTGGCCTCCGGACCAGCCTCCGCTGGTCCGATTGAACGCGCGGATTCTTTATCACTGATAAGTTGGTGGACATATTATGTTTATCAGTGATAAAGTGTCAAGCATGACAAAGTTGCAGCCGAATACAGTGATCCGTGCCGCCCTGGACCTGTTGAACGAGGTCGGCGTAGACGGTCTGACGACACGCAAACTGGCGGAACGGTTGGGGGGTTCAGCAGCCGGCGCTTTACTGGCACTTCAGGAACAAGCGGGCGCTGCTCGACGCACTGGCCGAAGCCATGCTGGCGGAGAATCATACGCATTCGGTGCCGAGAGCCGACGACGACTGGCGCTCATTTCTGATCGGGAATGCCCGCAGCTTCAGGCAGGCGCTGCTCGCCTACCGCGATGGCGCGCGCATCCATGCCGGCACGCGACCGGGCGCACCGCAGATGGAAACGGCCGACGCGCAGCTTCGCTTCCTCTGCGAGGCGGGTTTTTCGGCCGGGGACGCCGTCAATGCGCTGATGACAATCAGCTACTTCACTGTTGGGGCCGTGCTTGAGGAGCAGGCCGGCGACAGCGATGCCGGCGAGCGCGGCGGCACCGTTGAACAGGCTCCGCTCTCGCCGCTGTTGCGGGCCGCGATAGACGCCTTCGACGAAGCCGGTCCGGACGCAGCGTTCGAGCAGGGACTCGCGGTGATTGTCGATGGATTGGCGAAAAGGAGGTTCGTTGTCAGGAACGTTGAAGGACCGAGAAAGGGTGACGATTGATCAGGACCGCTGCCGGAGCGCAACCCACTCACTACAGCAGAGCCATGTAGACAACATCCCCTCCCCCCTTTCCACCGCGTCAGACGCCCGTAGCAGCCCGCTACGGGCTTTTTCATGCCCTGCCCTAGCGTCCAAGCCTCACGGCCGCGCTCGGCCTCTCTGGCGGCCTTCTGGCGCTCCTGCTGCGGCGTCCGCTCGTGGGCCGTGGCGCGGGTCCGCGCGCCGGCCTCGTGCGCCTGGCGCTCGCGGGCGAGGTCCGGGGCGGCCGTCTTCACGTTCTGCCTTGCGCAGATGAGATAGATCTAGCGTGGACTCAAGGCTCTCGCGAATGGCTCGCGTTGGAAACTTTCATTGACACTTGAGGGGCACCGCAGGGAAATTCTCGTCCTTGCGAGAACCGGCTATGTCGTGCTGCGCATCGAGCCTGCGCCCTTGGCTTGTCTCGCCCCTCTCCGCGTCGCTACGGGGCTTCCAGGGGTCGTTTGCGGGAAGGGGCGGAATCCTACGCTAAGGCTTTGGCCAGCGATATTCTCCGGTGAGATTGATGTGTTCCCAGGGGATAGGAGAAGTCGCTTGATATCTAGTATGACGTCTGTCGCACCTGCTTGATCGCGGCCGCGATAGCTAGATCGCGTTGCTCCTCTTCTCCATCCGCGTTCCAAGCTGCGGAAAGGCACCCATAAGCGTACGCCTGGTCGAGCAGGCGACGCGGATCGACGTCCAGCGCACGAGAGAATGCGTCCGCCATCTGTGCAATGCGTCTAGGATCGAGACAAAGGTCGTCTCTGTCAGCCGGATCGTAGAACATATTGGCGGCGCCAAAGCCCACTTCACCGACCAGACCGACGGGATCTATCACCAGCCAGCCGCGACTGGAGAACATGATGTTTTCATGATGCAGATCGCCATGTAGCCCACGCAGTTCCGAGGCATTGCTCATCATTTGATCGGCTATAATCGCCGCGTGGACGTAGTCAGTTTGACAACCTGCGTTTTGATCATCGCGCGCCCGCTGAAACAAAGCTGCAAAGCGATCCCGGATCGGGAGAAGGGCAGAAGGCAGGGGTTCCTCAGATGCGGCATACAGCTTCGCCATTAGTTCCGCTGCAATTTCGGTCGCCTGGTAGTCGCCGTGCTCGGCAACGATGTGAGAGAGCATTCGCTCCCCGGCATATTCGAGCAACATCAGATTGTTCTCACGACCGAGCAACCGGACTGCTCCCCTCCCATTGCGCCATACCAGATAGTCGGCCCCGCGCAGTTCATCAGCAATGTCTTCTATAGGTTTCAATCCCTTGACGATTGCAGGAGTCCCGTCTGGCAATGAAACTTTCCAAACGAGGCTGGAAAAGGTGTCCGCAATGAGAACAGGTTGCGAAACGTGCCAATGAGCAGGAAAAACAGGCGGCATGAACATCAACCCCAAGTCAGAGGGTCCAATCGCAGATAGAAGGCAAGGCGTTCGCGGTCGGGGGGCTTCGATCCCCAATACATTGAATAGGACAGCGAAGGCGCGCTCTGCTTCATCTGGCGCTGCCCAGTTCTCTTCGGCGTTAGCAATCATGAGTGCCAAATCGGCATAGCGATCTGCTGTTCCGAGCCGCCCAAGGTCGATCAGACCCGTGCATTGAAGAGTTTTAGGGTCCACCATGAAGTTCGGCATGCAGGGATCACCATGGCAAACAACCATATCGGTGCGCTCTTGGTCGAGCCGCACCGGTAGCTCTCGTTCGACACGAGCCAAAAGATCGAGCTGCGGCGTACTCTTGTCCTCGTCCGGTAAGAAGTCGGGATTGACGGCATTGCGGGACACCACATCAACGGCGCGTCCGAACATTCGCGACAGCCTGCGCTCAAACGGACATTGATCAACCGATAGGCTGTGAACAGCGCCAAGTTGCTGCCCCATTGACGGCCACGCTTTGAGCAAATCCGCTCCAGACAGATCAGCCGCCGGTACTCCCGGAATTGCCGTTATCACCAAGCATGCACCCTCCTGTTCCTCCTGCCAGTTGATGACCTCGGGGCAAGCCACACCTCGACCTTTGAGCCAAATGAGGCGGTCACGCTCTCCAGCGAGCTCACCGCGGCGGGAAGCAGGTGCGATTTTCGCGAAGGCATGCCCGTCACCACGTCGAAAAACAAAATCACCAGATTCTCCGCCTCTGACAGGCAACCAGTCAGAATGCGATTCACCAAAAAAAATATTAGTTCGATTCAATGGAGGTTCCTTCAGTTTTCTGATGAAGCGCGAATATAGAGAAATATCCCGAATGTGCAGTTAACGAATTCTTGCGGTTTCTTTCAGCGCCGCCAATACCGCCAGCCCGTCGCGCAAGGGGCGCGGCTCGTGTGTGCGGATGAAGTCAGCTCCACCTGCGGCGGCGGCAAGCTCTGCAGCGAGTGTCGCGGCCCCGACATCCCCCGGACCACGGCCTGTGAGCGCGCGCAGAAAGGATTTGCGCGAAACAGACAGAAGCACCGGCAAATCGAAGCGCAGCCGCAATTCATCGAACCGCGCCAGCACCGAGAGCGAGGTTTCGGGAGCAGCCCCCCAGAAAAAACCCCATGCCGGGATCAAGGACAAGGCGGTTGCGTTTGATACCGGCACCCGTCAGCGCCGCGATGCGCGCGTCAAAGAACGCCGCAATGTGATCCATGATGTCGCCAGCGGGTGCCTCGCGCCGATCTGCCTGCCCGTCTTGCACCGAATGCATAACGACGAGTTTGGCAGATGATTTCGCCAATTGCGGATAGAACGCAGCGTCTGGAAAACCGCGAATATCATTGAGATAGGCCACACCACGCGACAAGGCATAGGCTTGCGTCGCGGGTTGATAACTGTCGAGCGAGACGGGAATGCCATCTGCCTTGAGCGCGTCCAGCACCGGCGCGATACGCGCGATTTCTGTGTCGGACGAAACAGGCGCGGCGTCGGGATTGCTGGATGCCGGACCGAGGTCGATCACATCTGCCCCCCTCGGCCATCAGCTTACGCGCCTGCGCAATGGCTGCGTCTGGCGCCAGATACCGGCCTCCATCGGAGAAACTGTCCGAGGTTATGTTGACGATGCCGAAAATGATGAGCGATTTATTCATGGGGGCTTCTATAATAATAATAATCGAGCATGAGTCTCATACGGATGCTCGGGTCGAAAGGGAATCCCCAGGCGAGTAACCTGTTTGCGGTGATCCATTAGCTGCAGGAGCAGAATAGCATACATCTGGAAGCAAAGCCAGGAAAGCGGCCTATGGAGCTGTGCGGCAGCGCTCAGTAGGCAATTTTTCAAAATATTGTTAAGCCTTTTCTGAGCATGGTATTTTTCATGGTATTACCAATTAGCAGGAAAATAAGCCATTGAATATAAAAGATAAAAATGTCTTGTTTACAATAGAGTGGGATAAATGGACGCTAAAGAACTGAACCACATGATAGCTGAGGCCTACAGCCGGGATTTGCAAAAGCCTGAGCTGGTATCGTTCAAAGAGGTGAGTCGCTGGGGGCGTAAGTACGGTTTCCCCGTCGTATGCACTCTGGCCGATGAAAGTGAAGAAAAGCAGATCCACTGGGCTGCCAGTTTGCTCATTCAAGTAGCCGGTACTTGGCCGCGAGAAGATATGCCGGAATTGCTCACACCGGAACGGGGCTCCGCGCTGTTCAACGATGCGATGCAGTTATTGGCGAATGGGCTTGGAGCAGCAAATCAATTGCGCTGACAGCACAAACCTTGTCAATAAGCGGCCTTCATGGCCGTTTTTTTTGTTTAAAGTTTGTTTTAACAGAACCATAATTAGATATTGCAGTATCATTTTATGATCGCTACAATCTTTCACATGTGAAAGTTTGGGGGTGGTCTTGATCACCTGCGAGAAACCAAAATAGAGGTGGGTATGGCAAAAGTAATCAGCTTCGCCAACCAGAAAGGCGGAGTGGGTAAGAGTACCCTCTGTATCCAGCAGGCCTTTTATCTGGCGTTACAGAAGAAAAAGAAAGTGCTGGTCTTGGATATGGATGGTCAGGGGAACACGTCCTCTCGACTGGCCCCCCAGACGAGAGCTTGAGGATGGTGACTACGAGCCCATCCTCACAGGAACCAAAACCGCAGAGCTGTTCGCTTACGAGCTGGACGGCATTGAGGTCATGCACTGCCCTTGCGGTGCAGACCTCATTCATACGCCGAAAAACGACCCGGATCTGTTTGAGATGGAGGCTGTGCCTCTTGACCAGGCCATGAATCCGGCTCGCCATTTGGCTGAGCTGTTTGAGAACTACGACTACGTGCTGATTGATTGTCCGCCTAGCCTCGGCAGAAAGCTGGTGGCAGCGTTGGTGATGTCTACCCATGTGGCATGTCCAGTAAAGCTCTCTGGCTTCGCTGTGGACGGCGTAGAAGGTCTCCTGAACACGATTATTGGTGTGCGCGAGGCGTACAACCAAGATTTGGAGATCCTGGGCATCGTGATCAACGACATGGACCGCTCTGTCAATCACGACAAAGCCCTCAAGTCGCTGGAGAACACAGTTCCGGATCTGTTGTTTGAGAACAAAATTATGCACCGGCCTCCGCTCGATACGGCGACGACTGATGGCATCCCTGTCTGGGAGCTTCGCTATGGACATGTCGCGGCCAAAGAAGTTGAGGCGGTGTTGGAAGAACTATTAGAGAAGGTGGGCTAAGCGATGGCATTGAACAATTTAAAAGGCCTGTCCGAACTTGCTAAAGCCGCCAAAGGCAAGAAAGGCAAAGAGGTTCTTACCGTACCTGTTGACGACGTTGTATCCAAGGTCCAGGTTCGTAAGCGCTTCCGTAACATTGAAGAGCTGGCGGCAACCTTGCTGACCGAAGGGCAGCAGTCTCCGATCATCGTGTTCCCGAAGAACGAAGAAGGCAAGTTCGTCATCCAAAAAGGGGAGCGGCGTTGGAGAGCGTGTAAACACGCTGGTATCGAGACCATTGACTTGGTGGTGAATGATAAGGTCCAGAACAACTTGGACGAGACTGCTGGTGAGCTGATCGAAAACATCCAGCGGGATGACTTGACTCCGGTAGAGATTGCCGAGGCGTTAAACCTGTTTATTGAAGAAGGTTGGAAGCAAAAGGATATTGCTGATCGGCTCGGTAAGAATATCACTTTCGTATCTACGCATCTGTCGTTGCTCAAGCTACCTGACTGTGTGCGTGAGTTATACGATAATGAAGTATGTTCTGATACAGAGACCTTGAATAACCTTCGTCTCTTGTTCGATCTGAATGAAGAAAGATGTCGCGCCGTCTGCGCGGTGGCTATGTCTGACGGGATTACTCGTAAACAAAGCCGTGAGCTGCTGAATGATGCCAAACGTATCAAAGACGAAATGGAAAAAGGCCCACTGACTGGCTCCCACCAGAATGATGAGCTTGGCGCTGGCAACACCGACGAGCAATCCCTCAACTCGGGTGGGGATGGTACGTCGGAACAAACCGGGAATGACGACCTGAACCTTGCCCAGGAGGAACTGGAAGGGGGGTAAAAATTCCAATGGTCAGGACGATGATGACGAAGACCCTTTGCGTGATGAAGAGGGTGAGCACAAAGATCCTGTCAAGCAGCCAGATAACAGCGGCAAGGACAAAGATGAAGAAGGCGGTGATGCTCTTCCTCCTCTGCCGAAGGACAAGGAATGGAAGAACGTCCGGGCTGACAGTTTGATTTTTGCTGTCAACGTTAACCTGGATGGCGAGACCAAACGTGGAGTCATCATGACCGACCGTGTTGCTCTGGTTCCGTCTACTGTCTGGGTTAAAACGCTCGATGGCGAAGGCAAGGAAAAGCATGTTCATGTGCCTGTGTCAGACATTGAACTCCTGAGTGTCGAAGGCTAATAAAGGAGGCCCAGCCAGAGAGGTTGGGCCTGTCAAGAACAGGTGAATATGAAGATCTCACAGGACATGAAAAGAAAATTTGCTTTGGTGAATGCCCTGTCTAAAACGGAGAAGCCAAGTCTCCAAGACCTTCACAAGGCAACAAATATTCCTGAATCAACGATCAAGAGACAGTTGTCTGCCCTGCGTGATGAGTTCGGAATGAATATCTTGTTCGTCAGGGAGTCTACCGGCGAACGAGGTGCCACCGGCTACTACATGCTGACAGACTGGGGGATCTTAGACAGGTCTTCGTTCTTGAACCGGTACGGAAAACTGTAAGGTGCCATAGAGCAGCGCATTGAATGCAAAACCCGCCAATCGGCGGGTTTTTTTTATGCTGCCACGGTAGCGGCGGTTGCTGGAGGTTTTTCGGCGTAGTAGGCGATGTTCTTGGTTCGTCTGCTAAGGGTGTCTATGCCGACGATACTCAGCGTTTTGGGAGTGGTATTGCGGGACTCGAAATAATGGAATAGCTGGATCATGCAGCACTTCACCATCAACGGATCGATGTCTTCCAGGTAGATTGAGGCTTCTCTCAATGCTTCGGGACCGTGGTTCTCGATCAGGTTTTCCATCCAGTGAATGGCGTTGATGCCAGAACCACAGCAGGGCTCATAAAAGTCTGCCGAAGACTGTGAGCCAACAATGAGTGACATCAAGCGGCCAATCTCTGGAGGAGTGGGGAAGTAATTGGTGCCCTTCTTGTGGAAGCCAGACATGCTTAGGACGTAACCCAAAACATCGCTGGTGGGGTCGCGCTTAATGGCGGCAGACAGGACGTGAGAGAGCTCGAAGGCGACCGGCTGAAGTTCTTCCGGGATCTCCTCCTTGGCTGGGTATAGGCCAGTCTGCAAGTATGCCCACTGGTCAATAAAGGCCTCAACAAACCGAGATGTGCCCATTCTGTATCGGGACTGCTCGATGAGAGATAAAGCCTTGGATGTAAGTTGCTGTGTTTCTGGTGACATAAGCGCTCCAGTTTGTTCTGACGAAACATTCAAGAGGTAGAAACGAAGAACCCCGCCGAAGCGAGGTTCTTTGCTTTCCTGCCTGATCGCCTTAATGCCGAAGCAAAGACGTCTTGATAAAGTCGGGGCAACCGGACATTTCCCGGTCGATGAAGTCCTGACGTTTCGCCAGCGGCCATTTCATGAACGCCGCGAGCGGGATGCGCTTATTCGTGTTAGTATTGCCTTGCAGCATAACAAAGCTCCTTAATTGCTTGATTGTGTTGTAAGGGCTGCAACGAAGGTCGAAGAGCGATGCGGCCCTTATTTATGATTATTACAGCATCATAAAATAATATCAAGAGACAATAAAACGATACCAAGAAACAAAACTTTCACATGTGAAAGTCTCCCCGCTGTCCACCTCGCACACTCCAAACGCCCAAACGCCCAAATAACTTGTCTATCTGCCCAAAATGGGCGCGTAAGCGTCCGATAGAAAGTAATTGTTAGTGAGATATTGACTACACGGAATATGGCTATATCATAGAATCATAAAATGATGCTGTAAAAGTGATATGTATGCCAAAGCAAGCAAATCATCTCCGTTTGAAGAAACCTTGCGCCAACTGTCCATTCCGGAAGGAGGGCGCTATCGAGCTGGCCCCTGGGCGATTAGAAGGCATCATCAACGACATCGTTGAAAACGACATGACGACGTTTCATTGCCACAAGACCGTGCACTCAAAGTCAGGTGGTGAATGGGATGAAGAGGGTAACTATGCACCTTCGGGACAAGAGTCGATGTGTGCCGGTGCTGCGGCTTACTTGATGAAAATAGGCAGGCCGACAGTGGCTATGCGAATTGCCTTTGCGTTTGGTGATGCAAAGGTGTCCGACTGGGACGAAGCTCAAGAGCTGGTTGTCGAGCCTTTGGTACAAGGGGACCGAAATGAGTAAGCGATATGCGGTAGTGCCGCATCCGAAACTGAAACGAGAGTACAAAGGTCGGCTGGTCAGAACTACTCGGGTACTAAAAAACGGCTGGGGGGTTGATCCCTCTAGGGGCTGTGGCAACGGTCACGCATCAGTCTCCCAAGGGATCAGAACTGACCTTTGAACCATGCGACTGCTGCGGCCTGAAAGCCATTATCAGTCATGTAAGCATGGACTCCATTGAATTTATCGAACCGATTACTGAGGAAGAAGATGGACGAGAACAAGCTCAACATTGAAACGGTCGATGGGCACAACGAGCTGGTAGTCAGCTTTTTTGTCCAGAATGGTAAGCCTGAGTGACGAGGAAAAGCAGACAGTATTGTCCTGCCTTCCGGACACCGGCAAACAAACAATCACCCAGCTCTATGAGGCGCTGCGTTCTCAAGGGCACCAGGATCTTGCAGAGAAAGTCGAACCATACCTCCAGCAGGGGGTGTTTGGGCCGATCTTCGATAACGCCAAGTCCAAGGTGTTCGTTCGGGACGAAGCGCCTTTTTTCCTCATGGATGAAAATCCTTTGAACTGGGATGACGCTAAAGCATTCAATCGCCTACGTATGAGTACGACCTGTGTTCTTGGCCGTGGCGGCTGGACTATCGGTGAGCGCTTTGATGACCGCTTTGATACCGAGGTGGGCGGAACACAGCTTATCGTCACTCAGTCACTCAACGAAAAAGGTGAGATTGAAGGAGGACTTCCTACCTCGATGTCGCTGAATGACTTTGCTGAGTTCCCTAAACAGCCAAGGCCTCCTCAAATAGTCGATTACCAGGAAGACAAGCGATACACGCTTGAGGAAGCGGAAGCTATCCCTGAGCTCGCACCAGTGGTTCAGCGTCTGAAAGAGCGCATCGAAGAGTATGAGGAGAGAAGAGCCCATGATTGACCTGACATGCCGCCTTTGTGCTGGTTCCGGTGTTTATGACTTTTCCCCTTCCAAAGAAACCTGCGGTATGTGCCAAGGGCATGGGAAATTTGTTGACGCCAAAGCAATGCTGGTGGCTGCCATCGAGCTGGCAAAGAAGCAACGCGAGCCTGTCATTGAAGTGGTAATGGGGTTGGTGCTCCAGGGTGTGGATGTTAGAGGGAAGGAGCCTGGAGAGCGGTTCAAGGCTGCTCAGGCCTTTAACGCCCCAGGGCACAACCTATTACGATACGGGTGGGATGCTTGGGAGCTCTATGCCCTCCATGAGGGTGTAAGTCCAGAACTTGCATCGCTTGGCCGAAGTGTGATGCGCGAGTGGCATAGCCATTCATGGGGCCGGTTCAGTGGAGAGGTAGGCTTTAACGCCGCCGAGATCATGATCAAACAGGCCAAAGACAACCCAGAAAAAGCAGAAGAGCGCTGGGCGTTCCTGCTTAGTGAAGAATGGATGGTGGAGTAATTGTCGTGACAGAACAAACCAATAAGAAATTGATGCTGGATGAGTCTCCAGATATGCCCCTGCAATTCAAGTGGAGAAAGTTTGGTGGTGCGATTTTTACTGCCACGCAAACAATGGAGCACGTCAAGGAAGGACGTAAGCTCGGGCCGACTCCAGCAGGGATGCTACCTCAAGAAGTGTGGCTGAACCGCCTGATCGCTATGGAAGAAACCCTGCCACGAGGGAAGTTTTTTGACAGATTCCGCCGCCGCGACAAAAACGAGCAGTATGACTTGGCCGCCGATCATCTCCGTCTTGTCGGAAAGAAAAAGCGATAGGGGGGGATAGATGAAAGCCCAGGCATACCCACCATCAGTCATTCGTAAAGGCGCTGTGTTGTACGCAGCCCTTTATTACATCTCTGATGATGATAAAGCAAAGGTCGAGGTTACAGAGTGGATAGTTCGCTCTATTCAGAAACGACGCAACTCAACCAGCGATCAACGCTATGTCAATCTTGCCCAAAAGTTAGATGGGATTACGTGGGGGAAAAGGTCACGGAAGAATGGGGACTTTGGTTGGTTGCCATCTATACCTAGCTGGTGCTTGAAGCAGTTCCGGGAAGGTGGCGAATTGCCTTTTGGCGTTTATACGACGCGACTGGCCGCTCTCAAGTTTGCGAAAGTCAGCTTGCAGGAAGAGGTCCAATATTGCGAGGCCGAGCTGAAAAAGGCTCAGACAGAAGAGGATACTCAGGAACTCCAAGAGGAGCTGGCGGAGAACCAGAGACTTCTGAAAGCTGCTGGAGCAATGGTGAAGCGCGAGCAAAACAAGAAGAAAAGAGGTTGACCAATGTTACCGATCGTCTCCCCCTCCGTAGTAACCAAACAACTTGCGTTCAATCGAGTAGGCGATAAACGCAAGGTTAGGGTTTCGTCCAACTTTTTGGATGTTATGGGGTTCAAGCCAGGTATGGGCATCGCCGTTGAGCCAGGGGAGGGGATGGGCGGTTTTTCGGTGATCCCAGCGACCGATGAACTACAGACACACCAGGTTTATCAGCGCCGGTATCAACCAAAGAGTCGCTCCAACAACCCGCTGGAAACCGTTATTGAGTTTTCTGGACAAGGGCTCATAGATAAGTGCTTCCCTCGCTATACAGAGCGTTTCCACGTCGAAATGCGAAAAGGTCGAGTAGTCTTCACTCCCGTCGCAAACAGAGCCTTTGCCATTGCTGATCGGTTCAGAAAAACCAGCCCTTTCCGTGCCTTTGTGGCATTGACTGGCGGGGTAGACATTCATGTTATGGAATCGCTTGGCTGGAAGGCTGAGATTGTTTTGGAACATCGTCCAGTTGAAGCCAGAGACAGAGCATCCGGGCGGAACCTGAGTGAAGTACATGCGCTCAATACGCTGGTGAACAGCTCCCCGCGTATCCTGCTGAATGAAGACATTCATCACCTGGAGCTGGATCGCCTTGGAGCCTTGCTGGCGGAGTGCCCACCAATTGGTTTGGCCCATTACTCGTTGGGGTGTGATGACCACTCAAACGCCAAAAGTCCAAGGGACAAAGAGCGTTCTCTTGAAGATCTCTCCACCATGCTCGACATGGTTTACCCGGCACTAAAACAGATCGAGGTCGTGAACCCTGCCGTCGTGCTGGTGGAAAACGTCCCGAACTTCAAAGCATCCGGAGCCGGGGCGATGATGGGAACGACACTGCGGCGGATGGGGTACTTCCTCACTGAGATGGTCTTGAACGGTCTGGATTTCGGCGCGTACCAGGGGCGAGAACGCTATTACATGGTGGCGTCGGTCTTCCCTGGGTTCGTTCCACCGAAACCTGAGCAGAGAGCTGGTGGACGATTGTGGCCGGTGATCGAGAAGCACCTCGGGGATTGTGCAGACGTCACAGCGTTGAAGTCAATTCAGGCCAGAGAGTCAACTTCTCGCAGGATGCCTGCGTTCTTGACGAGAGAAAGCACCAGTTGCCCGACCATCCTCAAGTCTCAGGATCGTGGGGTAAAGGATGCAGTGTACATCCAAGACGGTGGCCGCATTTACAAGCCATCGGTCGATCTGGTTCAGGAGTTGATGTCGATACCTGATAGCTTTGATATTTCGTGGATGGCAAAAGAACAAGCGACAGAAACACTTGGGCAGAGTGTGGATTACAGATTGCATTCAGCGGTCATGGCCGCAGTTCGGGATCACCTGAATGTGAATTGCGGTCGCCATACCGTGGTGCAGCACGGTATCAGAAGTAAGGAAGGTAAATAATGGCAGTCATTTACTACGGCGAGGGAACCCATGACGCCGGTTTCGTCGGGTTCCGTGTCGCACGAACAGTTGGGGTGGCGGATGATTACCGGCAGGAATACTTCTCCTTGAGAGAGTATTCCTACGCAACAGCTCACCGGCTGGCCTACAGCTTGGACCGAAAGTGGGAAGCTGAGGCAGAAGAGGTGAAGCGTCAGAATAAGACTTGTAAGCGGCGACGCAACTCCGGGCCAAATATCATTGCTGAGGGGCTGAGGGCTTATATCAGTATCGAGAACCGGAGCCGGATGGGGGTGAAGAGAACCTACTTCGCACCTTGTTTTCTCGTCACAAAGCCAGGCTACGGCAATGGGGATATTGTTTTCAGGATTTCCACTCATGGCTACGCAGAAGCCTACGAAAAGGCGGTGGAAAAATATTGTGAGATCCATGATTTGACGGATGAGCAGTATGTTGAGTTGCTTGACCGTATGCCGAGTACAGAGGTGTTCACTGGATACCTGCTGAATGCTCTTTTAATACGCGGTCATCGCGCCACAAAAGCTGAAATACTGAGTAAGCTGGGGGGCTGCGAAGAATGAAGATGACATCACCAATAGCAAAGGGAAAAGCGGCCACAACAGAGTGCGTTGCCCAGAGTATCGGTGGGCGCAATAACAGCGCCAGATGTTCAAACCATGTTTTATAGCAACACCTCTTTGGGGGCGGAATTATGTTTTTTGATAACAAAGTAGAATCTCACTCGCTCGTAATGGGAGCCAGCGGGAAGGGCAAATCGGTCTTGTCCGAACAAGTGCGGAAAAACGCGAGGCTGCGCGGTGATCTGCTGGTGGATACTGAGATGTACCGTGAAGGTCGAGGGTTGAAACCATACGAGCATGAGTACGCTCGTCGCTTAGTTCTGGGGCTAAGTGGACCGTTGCCGCGTGAACTGCGTGGGAAGCCGGTGACGGTTATCTCTGATGTGTCCAGACCAAAAAAAGGTAAAGCGTCAGCCAAAGCAATTTGTTAAGACCGTAAATGGCGTCACCCTTGAACGCCAATTGGTGGCAGATGCAAGAGACCAGTTGGAAATGCAAACAGGCGTCTGGCTCAAACAACCTCAGCTCATCGAGCTGATGGAAGAGTCGGGCATAGACGAAACTCTAGCCGATTTTGGTGAGGCTGAAACACAGATCCGAGAAATGCTGGCGGATGCGTTGGCGATGAAACTGGTAGGGCGCTCATGGCCCAAGTGTGGAGCCCTCTATAACGCGGCAGAAAAGTCCGACGTTAACTTTTCCTCCGAGCTTGATGCTGCGGCAAAAGAAGCTGGATACATGGTTCGCTGAATGGGATTTGGTGTGGACAAGATAGATCGGCAAAGTTGGCTCGTTAAATTCAGGCGAGCGAAGTGTCAGGACACTTTAGACACGATGCGGGATGCGGCCATTCGCAACTATGAAGGGAATATTCGTGTTATCGCGGATATTGTATTGGCCCATGAGGCGAGAGAGACAGAAATTGAAAAAGGGATGTTTTGTCTAATAGTTAGATAGTCTGATGAGCTATCAGGTGGTGATTATGAAAAAGAGAATACTTCATCTGCCCGTAAAAAAAGATTTACTTCGATCAGATCAAATCTGGAGAAAAACCAGATGAATATCGCCTCGTCACAGACTACTGGATAAAAAGACTAGAGGGGCGCGAGTATGATGAAGTCCATGTTAAGTGTGGCTACCCAAAGGCTGGAGATATGTCCAGGATAGAGATTCGTCCTTGGCGTGGCTTCTCAAGGAACGTCATAACGCACCCGCACTTTGGAGATTATCCGGTTGAAGTATTCGCCATCCATGTGAATTGATTTTGGTATTCTGATTTAAAACTATTGTAGCTCAGGTATCAAAAGAACTTGGGTAATTAAAGATAAGGGGCCGACGGCCCCTTAATTGTTTTAGTTTGTGAATATTGAACAATCGAGGTGGGATAGCGCTTGTTCGTAGCTACCTTTGTTGTTCGTCTTACGCAGTGCCACCAGCTCAACAATCAATTGGCTTAAAGCCAGTGATTGAGGCTCCCAGACGCGCTTGCATTTGTCAGCCATGTTGGCATTTACGTCTGTAATGACGTAGAGGAAATCAGGGACGTCTTTCAAGGTCCCCAGGCCTTTTGCCATATCAACAGCCTCAGGGTTTTGATAGCTTCGAGTGGCGCTCAGGTCATCGTGGGAAATATAGCTGGCAGATGTCTCAGCGAAACCTAACACCATGCCTTTTCCTGCGCTTTTTGCAATGGCCGAGCCGATAGCTAGAGTTGGCATGATGGCCTGACCTATTTGGCGGGTAGATGCAGTTGCCAAGCCTGAGGCGATGTTCTTCCCGGCATCTTCGGCAGTGGCAGAGCTGGTTGTGAGCATCGCAGTTAAAATGATTTTTCCAAACATACTTAATTCCTCTATCAATCCATAAAGTCCGACTTTTTGAAGGGCATAGTGCCTTTGCAATCGGGATACGCTGTGCAGCCCCAGAACTTAGAGGCTCGTTTCTTGCCAGGGGCTTTTCCTTTCCTGAGACGCATCGGGCTACCGCAATCTGGGCAGTCTGGACAATCCTCCGCCGCGATACGTTTCTCGGGTTTCCCTCGGTTGTCTGGGAACGTCTTCTTGCAAGCCTCGTTCTGGCAGCCCCAGAAAAAACCGTTCTTCCCTTTGATCCGGTGCATCTCTCCACCGCAGTTGAAGCATTCGTGTGAAGGAGGCTTCGCGCCCTCGAAGGCTTTAGCCATCGCGCCACCTTCTTTGGTCAGAACCGGTGCGGCCACTTTGAGCTGCTCAACCATTTGGCAGATCCAGGTGGAAATCTGCTTCATGAAGACAGACATGTTCCCGGAGCCGGAGGCAACTTTCTCAAGCTCCTGCTCCCAAGCCGCAGTCATGCCGGGTGATTTGATGGCTGGTGGAAGCACTGCTATAAGCGCATGAGCCTTATCAGTTGCAAGCAGTACCTTTTTCTGACGCTTGAAGTAGCCTTTATCAACAGCGCCCTGGATGATGCTTGCGCGTGTTGCTGGAGTGCCTAAACCGGCTGTGTCTTTGAGGATTTGTTTGAACTTCTCCTCAGTCACGAACCGGGCAATGTTCTCCATCGCGGCAAGCAATGTGGCTTCGGTGAAGTGCGGTGCTGGCCGCGTCATTTTGTTTGCCAGCTCGGCCCCATTCAGCAAGGCAGGTTCGCCCTGGCTAACCCTGGGGAGCTTCTCTTGTTCAACCGGCGCGTCGGTGTCTTCCCCCCTCGTCCTTGGGACTGCTTTCACTATCAGAAGCAAACAAAACCTTCCAGCCTTGTTTGGTAGGTGTCTTACCAGCGGACGCAAAGAGGTGACGCCCACACTGCACCTCGATGGAGGTTTTGGTGAACTCGAACTCGCTGTAGAACTGCGCGATGTAGAAACGACGGATGGCGTCGTAAAGATTGAACTCGATCTCAGACATGGCACTGATGTCTGTTCTGGCCGGTGTTGGAATGATCGCGTGGTGCGCGGTCACTTTGGCGTCATTGAATACCCTGGCCTTGCGATGAGGATCTGCGCCAGCCACCAGCCCAGAGACGTTCTGATCGGACAAAATGAGCGCCTGGAGAATGTCCGGAATGTCTTCCTTTTGGCTCTCGGGTAGATAACGACTGTCAGTACGAGGGTAGGTGGTCGCTTTGTGCGTCTCGTACAGAGCTTGAGCTGCATCCAGTACCTGCTGAGCTGTGTATCCCCATCGTTTGCTCGCGTATTGTTGCAGCGACGTTAGATCGAAGGGGAGGGGGGGCTGACTCTTTACCTGGTTTGGTTTCTGCTTTGCTGATAACAGCATTGGCACCATTGACCTGGGAGGCTACCTGCTCGGCATAGGCCTTATTGACGCACCGGCCTTGCTCGTCACTGCACTCTTCTGGTGGTATCCATTGGGCGGCAAACTGTCCATTCTGTACGGACACGTTCACACCCAGAGTCCAGTATGGTGAGGGGGTGAAACCGGCGATCTCTCGGTCCCGTTGACAAACAAGAGCGACGGTTGGGGTGATAACCCTGCCAACGTGAAGAGTGTGGTTGAAGCCGACATCTCGGGCCAGCACTGTGTAGAGGCGGCTCACGTTCATGCCTACCAACCAGTCAGCGCGTTGCCGTGCCAATGCGGCGTAGTAGAGTGAGACCGTATCCTTGCCATCCTTTACGTTGTTCAGCGCTTTCTTGATGCTTGACTCATCGAGAGCCGTCAAACAAACTCGGCGAATAGGGCCAGAGTAGCGGAATCGATCCAGAAGCGAACGGGCGATAGCCTCACCTTCTCGGTCGTAGTCCGTTGAGATGTAGATGGTGCTCGCCTTTTTTGACCAGTCCCTCAACAATTTTGTACTGTTTGAACGCACTCTTGCGAACGTTGTACCGCCATGACTCTGGTGCAATAGGGAGGGTCTCCAGTGACCATGACTTGTAGCGTTCGTCATAATCGTCTGGCATATACAATTCCAGCAGGTGGCCGAACGCCCACGTAATAACGCGGTTTCCTCCATCATGGAGAAATCCATCACCTCGTTGGGAGGCCTTCATTACGCCAGCCAAATCTTTTGCCTGAGAAGGCTTCTCGCAGATATAAAGGTCCATTAAGCAGCTCCTCTCATCTTTGATTCCAGATTCGCCAGCTCAGTCCAGCTTTGAGCCAGACCTTTGACTTCGGGGTAGTCTCTGGAGAGGTTTTCGAGGACTCCAGAAATGACATAGGCCGCTTCGCTGGAATTACCCCTCGAACCGGCCTCCTGGAGCATGATTAATAAAGCGTCGAAGAGCTCAGCCTTACGGCCTAGCTCTGTCTGGTTTCTTATTTCAGAGCTTTGCATGGGTTCACCACTGAATAGGGACGCACGGACTCGCGCACAATGCGGCGATCTGCGTCAGTTACAGCCTGACTGGTGCAAAAGTGCGTCCAGGCATTCAGATAATCTTTATAGGTGTGGGTAGGTGGTATGCAGCCGGTTACAACGTCCTTGGGGATGTTTGTGGTTCCCTCGGCTTCCACAAAGCGCCAATCGTGCTCGTCCATACCTTTGCCACCATCGCAATAGCGTTCCCAGCGTGACAACTCGTACAGCGAGTAGCCTTTGCCTTTATTCATGGACTTGAAGGTATTGATGGCTTCGTTGACATCCCCGTGCTGTTTGATCCCTGCTGGAGTTTTATCTGAACCAGCGGAGTCATCTTTGACCTTGTTCATCGTTGCGCTGACATTACCGTCGCCCAGCACATGGATATAACCAGGTTGACGTAATGCAGCACCACCGCGCCCCATGTTGTCCCATGCCATCGACAGTTCCCGGCTAACTCGGGCAGGTTTGTCATTTTCGGCAGGGGCAGTCTGGGGCTGAGGCTTTTGCTCGGGGGGCGTTAGAGGCACACCCGGCCAGAATTGCCACTCCCAGAATTGCTATCAGTTGTCTCATCGTGTCGTTCCTCATAAAAAATTGTCGATGAGCCCATTCTAAAAGGGGGGGGGGGGGGGATGGAAAGCTGGTTTCTCAAACTGCCCAAATTGGACAGATAGGCGTGTGTGCGATCTAAAGGTGTTTTGAGAGCATGTAGCGACGAGAAATACGATAGGAATATGGTCAACCTACATGCTGAAAGCCCTTAACAAGTTATTTGGTGGGCGAAGTGGAGTGATCGAGACCGCGCCGAGCGTCAGAGTGTTGCCGCTTAAAGACGTGGAAGATGAAGAAATCCCTCGATACCCACCTTTTGCCAAGGGCCTGCCAGTGGCCCCACTAGACAAGATACTGGCAACCCAAGCTGAACTGATTGAGAAAGTGCGGAACTCTCTCGGTTTCACTGTGGACGACTTCAACCGGCTTGTTTTGCCGGTGATCCAGCGGTATGCCGCGTTTGTTCACCTGTTGCCAGCTTCCGAATCACACCACCACCGTGGCGCTGGTGGTCTGTTCCGACATGGGCTTGAAGTGGCCTTCTGGGCAGCTCAGGCATCTGAGTCAGTTATCTTTTCCATCGAGGGGACGCCTCGTGAACGCCGTGACAATGAGCCGCGTTGGAGACTGGCGAGCTGTTTCTCCGGGCTGCTGCATGATGTGGGTAAACCGCTCTCGGATGTGTCCATTACGGACAAAGACGGGTCAATCACATGGAACCCGTATTCGGAGTCACTTCATGACTGGGCACACCGTCACGAAATCGACCGTTACTTTATCCGGTGGCGCGACAAGCGACACAAAAGACATGAGCAATTCTCGCTGCTGGCGGTGGATCGAATTATTCCGGCTGAGACTCGGGAGTTTCTGTCCAAGTCTGGCCCGTCCATCATGGAAGCGATGCTGGAAGCTATCTCAGGAACCAGCGTCAATCAGCCTGTGACCAAGCTGATGCTTCGCGCTGACCAAGAGAGCGTCTCACGGGACCTTCGCCAGAGTCGTCTCGATGTGGACGAGTTCTCCTATGGTGTGCCTGTCGAGCGGTACGTGTTCGATGCCATCCGCCGCCTGGTTAAAACCGGAAAATGGAAGGTCAATGAGCCAGGCGCGAAAGTCTGGCACCTCAACCAAGGTGTATTCATTGCCTGGAAACAGCTTGGGGACCTTTATGACTTGATCAGCCACGACAAGATCCCCGGTATTCCACGAGACCCTGACACACTGGCCGACATTCTCATCGAACGTGGTTTTGCTGTACCAAACACGGTGCAGGAGAAGGGTGAACGTGCGTACTACCGCTACTGGGAAGTTTTGCCTGAGATGCTCCAGGAGGCGGCGGGATCGGTGAAGATCTTGATGCTCCGACTCGAATCAAACGACCTGGTGTTTACGACTGAGCCTCCTGCGGCTGTTGCTGCGGAAGTTGTTGGTGATGTTGAGGACGCTGAGATTGAGTTCGTTGATCCTGAGGAAGTCGATGACGACCAAGAGGAAGATGTGTCAGCTCTGAACGATGACATGTTGGCCGCAGAGCAGGAAGCAGAGAAAGCTCTAGCTGGTCTTGGCTTTGGTGATGCGATGGAGATGCTGAAAAGCACCTCAGATGCTGTCGAGGAGAAACCAGAGCAAAAAGATGCTGGATCAACGGAATCATCTAAGCCTGACGCTGGCAAGAAGGGTAAGCCGCAGAGCAAACCGGGCAAAGCAAAACCGAAGAGTGATACAGAGAAACAACCCCACAAACCAGAGGCAAAAGAGGATTTGTCCCCTCAGGACATTGCCAAAAACGCACCACCTTTGGCAAACGACAATCCGTTACAAGCACTCAAGGATGTTGGGGGTGGACTGGGGGGACATCGACTTTCCGTTTGACGCATTCAGCGCATCGGCAGAGACAGCCAGCACTGACGCAACAAACTCAGAAATCCCAGATGTGGCAATGCCCGGAAAGCAAGAGAAGCAGCCAAAACAGGACTTCGTTCCACAAGAACAAAACTCCCTGCAGGGCGATGACTTTCCAATGTTCGGTAGTTCTGATGAACCGCCATCATGGGCGATTGAGCCGCTCCCTATGCTGACTGACGCACCAGAACAAACAACACCAGCGCCAGCAATGCCACCTACGGACAAACCTAATCTGCATGAGAAAGACGCAAAGACCTTACTCGTTGAGATGTTAGCCGGGTACGGAGAAGCATCGGCGTTGCTTGAACAAGCGATCATGCCTGTTTTGGAAGGTAAAACGACGCTGGGCGAAGTCCTATGCCTGATGAAGGGTCAAGCCGTCATTTTGTACCCGGATGGCGCTCGGTCGCTGGGTGCGCCGTCAGAGGTTCTCTCGAAGCTGTCCCACGCCAACGCGATTGTTCCAGACCCGATTATGCCAGGTCGCAAAGTTCGTGATTTCAGCGGAGTGAAGGCAATTGTACTGGCGGAGCAGCTTTCAGATGCAGTCGTAGCGGCCATTAAGGATGCCGAGGCGTCAATGGGGGGGATACCAGGATGCCTTTGAGCTCGTCTCTCCCCCTGGCTTGGATGCAAGCAAGAATAAGTCTGCACCGAAACAACAAAGCCGAAAAAAGGCGCAGCAGCAGAAGCCTGAGGTTAACGCCGGTAAACCCTCGCCTGAACAAAAGGCGAAAGGTAAGGACTCCCAGCCACAGCAGAAGGAGAAGAAGGTCGATGTTACTTCTCCGGTTGAAGAGCCGCAGCGCCAGCCGGTCCAAGAAAAACAGAACGTGGCTCGCCTTCCTAAGCGGGAGGTTCAACCAGTGGCTCCTGAGCCCAAAGTTGAGCGTGAGAAGGAATTGGGACACGTCGAGGTGCGAGAAAGGGAAGAGCCAGAGGTTAGGGAGTTTGAGCCGCCTAAGGCGAAAACAAACCCGAAAGACATCAACGCGGAAGATTTCTTGCCGTCTGGTGTTACGCCTCAGAAAGCACTCCAGATGCTCAAGGACATGATCCAAAAACGCTCGGGCAGATGGCTCGTGACACCTGTCCTGGAAGAGGATGGCTGCTTAGTAACCAGTGACAAAGCCTTCGACATGATTGCCGGTGAAAACATCGGCATCAGCAAACACATCCTCTGCGGGATGCTGAGCCGGGCACAGAGACGGCCTTTGCTCAAGAAACGTCAGGGAAAACTGTATTTAGAGGTAAATGAAACATGACAATGAGTTATGACCCGCTCGCCTACGAGATGCCGTGGCGGCCCAACTATGAAAAAAATGCTGTAGCAGGCTGGCTTGCCGCCTCCGGCGCGGCTTTGGCCGTAGAGCAAGTCAGCACGATGCCTCCGGAGCCCTTCTATTGGATGACGGGGATCTGTGGCGTGATGGCGATGGCTCGTTTGCCAAAGGCTATCAAACTTCACCTGCTCCAAAAGCATTTGAAGGGGCGTGATCTGGAGTTTATTTCTATTGCGGAGCTCCAAAAGTACATCAAGGACACGCCGGACGATATGTGGCTTGGTAGTGGGTTCCTGTGGGAAAACCGCCATGCCCAGCGCGTGTTTGAGATCCTGAAACGCGACTGGACTTCCATCGTAGGGAGAGAGTCCACGGTCAAAAAGGTTGTCCGGAAGATACAGGGTAAGAAAAAGGAGCTGCCAATCGGCCAGCCCTGGATTCACGGGGTAGAACCCAAAGAAGAGAAGCTGATGCAGCCACTCAAGCACACTGAGGGGCATTCGCTGATCGTTGGGACCACCGGCTCGGGCAAGACCCGTATGTTCGACATCCTGATTTCACAGGCCATTCTGCGTGGGGAAGCCGTGATCATCATAGACCCGAAAGGGGATAAGGAGATGCGGGACAATGCACGACGTGCCTGTGAAGCTATGGGGCAGCCGGAAAGATTCGTCTCATTTCATCCAGCATTCCCGGAAGAGTCGGTGCGTATCGACCCTCTGCGTAACTTCACCCGCGTGACTGAAATTGCAAGTCGTTTGGCAGCGTTGATCCCGTCCGAAGCAGGGGCCGACCCGTTCAAATCATTTGGATGGCAGGCACTGAACAACATCGCTCAGGGCTTGGTCATCACTCATGATCGTCCCAACCTGACAAAGCTCCGCCGATTCCTTGAAGGTGGCGCTGCTGGCTTGGTCATCAAGGCCGTTCAGGCTTACTCAGAGCGAGTTATGCCCGACTGGGAGGCAGAAGCAGCGGCTTATTTGGAGAAAGTCAAAAACGGTTCGCGTGAGAAGATCGCTTTCGCGTTGATGAAGTTCTACTACGACATCATCCAACCTGAGCACCCAAACTCTGATCTGGAAGGCTTGCTGTCGATGTTCCAGCACGACCAAACCCACTTCTCCAAGATGGTGGCGAACCTCCTGCCGATCATGAATATGCTGACGTCCGGGGAGCTAGGCCCTCTGCTGTCTCCAGACTCATCTGATCTGAGCGACGAACGCCAGATCACTGATTCCGCAAAAATCATCAACAACGCTCAAGTTGCTTATCTGGGGCTCGACTCCCTGACCGACAACATGGTTGGTAGTGCTATGGGGTCCATCTTCCTGTCAGACCTGACAGCGGTTGCCGGTGACAGATACAACTACGGCGTCAACAACAGACCCGTAAATATCTTTGTTGATGAGGCTGCTGAGGTGATCAACGACCCGTTCATCCAGCTCCTGAACAAAGGTCGCGGTGCGAAACTTCGTCTTTTCGTTGCAACTCAGACTTTTGCTGACTTCGCAGCTCGACTGGGTAGCAAAGACAAAGCGCTCCAAGTGTTGGGGAACATCAACAACACGTTTGCTCTGCGTATCGTCGATGGTGAAACACAGGAGTATATCGCAGATAACTTGCCGAAGACCCGGCTCAAGTACGTCATGCGGACTCAAGGCCAGAACTCGGATGGCAAGGAGCCCATTATGCACGGAGGCAACCAAGGCGAGCGTTTGATGGAGGAGGAAGCTGATCTGTTCCCAGCCCAGTTATTGGGAATGCTTCCGAACCTGGAATACATAGCCAAAATTTCAGGCGGAACAATCGTAAAAGGCCGTCTGCCCATATTGACCCAGTAAGAGCAGAGCTATGTGTGACAAGAAGTATAGAAATTACGAGGTAGCCATCATGGTCGATGTGAACCCTTTCGACAGGGTTATGAATGAATTGAAAAGTCGTGGCCGCAAGAACGCTCACATCCTGAGCATCCTCCAATTCGACTGGCCTGCATCGGAGGCCATCATCGAGAAGCTGAGCTGCTACATCACAGACGGGATTAAGGCTAATCAGGAGCCTGTGATTTACCCGATCATTGAAGAAGCTCTGCATCGCTACAGCCAGCTCGTGTTTCATGAGCAGAGAGAGAAATATGAAGACCCGGCCAGAATTGGGGCATTTCTGGAAACCCTGATCACCGAAACCTGCCGGGCGTTGGAAGTGCAAATTGTCGATAGTGGCGGTGATTCATGGTCTGTCGATTCAGGAGAGTCGTTCTCACTGTGGCTTTCTTCCCATCCAGGAGAACTATCCATTAACCCGCAGCCCCATGAGGATGAGACCTCTTTGCGTGGCTTGCTGTATGAGCTCATCACCTGTGAGAGCGTGAAAACTGTTTTAAGGAGAACCGACTATGAAGAAGCCGTGGTTGCTGGTCGCATGGCTGCTGGTTATTGAGTTGCTGGCAATATTGCTGCTGATCCCTGGCGACTGGACAGACAGAGCCATCAAAAGGGAATCCGAGCTGGTGGAACAGAGTCTTGGTGTCGAAGCAAGAGACTGGATACAGAACAAAGCATCTACCTGGTTCAGGTCGAGCGTTATTGATTCAGGATTCTATGAGGGGATGTACCAAACGCTGATCCCATCAGAAGAGGAGCGCCAGAAGTCCAAGGGGATGCAGGACATGGGCAAGGGCTGGTTTGTGTGGGTCAAAGGCCGCATGGAAGCCTTTGTCAACGTCATTTACCAGTTCTACACAAGGTTGGCACTGTTAGCCGCGTGGGCTCCCTATATGCTGATCCTGTTCGTACCTGCGGTATATGACGGGATGATGACATGGCGAATTAAGCGGACCAACTTCGATTATGCGAGTCCGGTTCTCCATCGTTACAGCGTTCGCGGAACGATGTACCTGATGGCCGGATTGTTCATCGCGTTCTTCATCCCCATAGCGCTCGATCCGGTTGTCATCCCGATGACAATGATGACGTGCTGTGTCCTGGTTGGCCTGACGTTCGGCAACCTCCAGAAACGGGTATAGGGAGGGAGGATGAGCTACTCCGTTATAAATCAAGATGGGGTGCATCTGTGCGACATCCCATTGAACGTCTACCAGGTGATACGTCGCCAATCCTTGTCTGCGTTGTGGCTTTACTGGGCGCAGAGCTTGAATTTGGTGAAGGTGCTCATTGCTTGCGTCGGAAAGATGATCTTTGTGATGCCGGTAATGTGGTTCTGGGTGCTGGTGGTGTGCCGCTTGGTTGAACCAGAACGTATCTCAGACGTGTCAGGACTTATCTCTCCGGACGTGATCGGGTGGGCCGCTGGTGCGGCCATCACCCTCATTATCTTTTCCGTATTTACACGCCCAGCGTTGTACGGATACCACAACTTTTTCAAGCAGCATATTTGCTCAAGAGTAAAGCAAGTAACGCCGGAACTCAGAACAGTCACTGGGCCACTGTTCTTTTACCGAAACGAAATTGGAACGATATAGAGAGGAACCATGAAAGTAACTAATAGACTCCAACTGCTGGCACTGGGGCTGTGTATAGCCGGTACTGCCATCGCGGCTCCTGATGTGCTCAATGACGACGCAAAGCTCAAGAACCTTGAGAAGGTGTGTCCCGACTGTCAGATGGTGGCAAAAGATGTACTCAATCTGCGGGTTGAAAACTGCCAGCTCAAAGACACTTCCAGTGCAATGATGATTGGCACCATGCAAAATGACCCTATGTTTTCGTTTATGCTGGCTGTACACACAGCGGCAGGCTCGGAGGCATACAAAACGGTAGTTGGTGCCGCTGGCAACCATGTTGACTGTGAAAACCCGTTGAACTGGATCAAGCTGACCCAGCAAGCGATTAAAGGTGGCAAAGTCTAATGCGTAAGAGAGATTTCTTTTTTTGGAGAGGTGTATGAGGGGAGTGGAGGAGCCACTCTACGACTGAGTGATATGGAACCATTGGCAAGAAAAGTGTCGGCAGAGTTCTTCACTGCACAACTGAACCGTATACTGAAAGAGCATGACGGTCAGTTGACGCTCAGCGATGGAACGTCGTACCCCAGCTTTTGGAGCTTCATCGACAAGGTTGATCCAGAGCAGGTTGGTTTCGTGGAGATCTACGCTCGGCAGGATGTTAACGATAATGTTGAAGCGACACTGGCGTGTGACATCGTTTTGGTAAATGGTGTGATCACCGTTAAACCTCACTGGTGTGCTTACAAAGACATCAGGGCTGACGAAGTGATTTCCACCTTACTGGTGCCTTTGCATTTGAAGGCTCTCCAGGGTAAGGCTTACATTCGCTGGGATGATGGTGAAACCGAACCTCTGTTACAAAACGACGACTATCAGGCTGAACTTGAAAATGTGTTTAGTGTTTCCAAGTACCCATCAGCCATGAGCTGGGGCGATACAGCAGACCAGAAGGTTAAGCAGTACAAGATGGACCTTGAGTGCGCCACAGATGTTGGTCGTCGAGGTGTCTCATCAGAGCAAGCATGGGATGCTTATCGAGAACTCCGTTACAATAGAACAGTGTGAAACAAGCGGCCATCGGCCGCTTTGAACTTTCACATGTGAAAGTTTTTCGCCTCCCGCTCTTATCATCTCCTCGAATAAACCTCCATAAAGTGCCCAAAATGGGCCGTAACAGCACTGTTCCTAGATTGATCAATTAAGAGACGATTACTCCGTGATGACGACAAGTTATTTGGAGGGTCTATGTCCGCACAAGCTCACGTCAGAGAAAGCGAAAGCTCATCTGGTTCATTCATCTCCTGGCAGTTCCTTGTCTGGCAGGTGATGTTCGTTATAGGTGTTGTTGCAGGGATGAACCTGGAACACGCATTCAATTTTCTAGGTTAATGGGAGGAAGTGTGAACCTTAATAAACAATTTTTCTGGTTTTTGATGAACGCGGTGCTGATGTGCATCTTCATCGTTCCAGTGGCCGTCGCGTTTTGGCTGTCTGCTTTTGCGGCAGGTTTTGACTGGAGTCAGTGGGTTAAGTTGGCTGCTGATACGGCCAACAGAGCTGCAAGTGACCCGGCCAAGGCTCTGGGCACGGTTCAGACCTACTGGGGCATTCTCAGCTTCTTCCTGCTGGCGGCGTACAGTCTGATGTTCAAGTTTAAAGCCAATGCTAACAAGGAAGTGAAAACTCTGGAGGTGGCCCGACCAGCCAATGAAGTTAGCGTTGCGGCTTCGGAAAAACATTCGGAAGCGGTTCCTCAAAATCAATAACCGATCCAGTAAACGCAAAAAAAGGCGGCTTAGGCCTAATGCTTGTCAGTTAAGTCATTAATATCGCCGTAACGGGTATCGTTGCGGCTTTTTCTTTACCGCCCTAGGGTAATGCCTTTGTCGTCGACTCGGTAGAACAAAACTTCTAGCCATTGCCAATATCCCATTAATGAATTTTGGTATGTTTCCCGGAGCAACCGCGGGAAGCAGGCTCAGTTGGGCACTCAGGTATATCGCAGTTTGTTTAAATCCCATCTGATAGGGCTCTGTATCTTTCAAGCTGTATGCCATCTGAGCCATCATAAACCGCAGTAAGTTATACGCGAGTACCATTCCCCATAACTCTTGATTTACTAAGACGGGCTTTTTTGCTCCTCAATGTGAGTTCATTATTCAACATATGCTGCTTCATTTCTCTGAAGCCATGTTCTATTTCCCAACGATGCCCATACAGGTCGACAATATCGGCGTTGGGGTATCGAAGTGGATCACTCATTGATGTTAATATCTGAACCCTCTTCCCATTCACGTCTTTTGTTATCAATCGAGCTCTCAATATCATTGGAGCGTTAGTCCATTTTTTGCGTGCTTGAGGGGATAGACGTAATTCAACTAACTCATCTCCGGAGCCGAGTTTCTCTACGACTAGGTACTGTGAGCCTTTACGTAATGGGAGCATCCAGTGTTTCTCTACGCCAGAGGACTGCCAATGGTGAAGTAACCCCAGAGCATAAAATCCTTTATCAAAAATGGTCAGAGAACTATCCGGGGTTTGCTCTGTCAATTTGGCAGCAAGGCCAATTTCGCTCACCTCGGAAACGCTACCAAAATGTGCGCCCGAAATCAGATGGCTTGTGATCTCCATCTGGCAAACCATGCGAAGTTGCGGCCAATCAGAACGTGAGTGTTCATTGGCTGTTCGCCCAAATACGGCATCATTTTCAGGGGTATCTGGTGTACGCCATAATGTGCCATCGACAGCCATTAGGGTTAATCCGTTCCAGTGTGATAATGGCAGTTTATCAAGCCAGAGCTGACTTGTTTTCTCAAATACTTTACGGACTGCATCTTCCCCTAGCCGTTGACGTGCCTGAACAACGGCACTTGGTGCAACGAAAGGCCGGTTACCTGGTAAAACAATGTCTAAATGAGAAACGAGTTGCGCCATGGAAAGAGAACGAAAAAGGGACATTCCTGTTACAGCCCATACCATCATTTCCATCGGAAGACGGCGTTTTCTTATCGTAACAACCCCAGCATCCACGAGACATTCATCAATAAGTTCAGCGGAAAGGAGGTCCGAAAGGGCTGTAAATTCTGTTGGAGAGAAAGCCTGAACAGTCTCGAGTGCTTGGCTAAGTAACATAAAAAAATCCGTAATTTTTGGAATGATTACGGATTTTTGCAGAACTGTAGGATCGTTCAACTCATTATTTAGTTCTTAACTGATCGGCATTACGGCTTAGGCCGCCTTTTTTTATTTGTCGCTGGAAGTGCCCGAAAAGGGCGCGAAGCCGTGGCAGAAAATCAGTGACCCTGAATGAGAATACAGGCCACTAGGAAAAGAAGAGGGTTGCTATGAAGCCTGTAAAGATACCGCGCCGGGTCGATGAGCCCCCCGCATCTGCTGTTGTGGAGCGCAGATGAGTTGGCCCCGATGCTTTTGGGGCTAACGATAGGGGTCATCATCGGTAAGGCTCTGATCTGCTTTCTGGGGGGGGGTTACTTGTAACCAACCTTTATCGCCGATTCAGGGATAACCATCCGGATGGATACCTGCTCCACATGATCTACTGGGCCGGGTTCATCATGACCAAGGCCAAATCTCTCAAGAACCCGTTTGTCCGGAGGTATTTGCCTTGAACCTGAAAAAGTATCTCAAGACCTGGGAAGGGACCCAAACAGAAAATAAGTGGGGGGCGAATCTTCCAGGGTGGTCTTATTGCTATCGTTTTCCTGCTGGTGGTCCAAGTATTCAGCAAGGAAACCATCGTCACTATCCAGCCTTTCACGCTCACGGAAGAAGCCTGGGTGACGAAAAGTAACGCCTCTCAGTCCTATAAAGAGGCTTGGGGTTTCGCTTTTGCTCAGCTCCTTGGCAATGTGACGCCAGGAACCGTTGACTTTGTGAAAGAACGGATCACCCCGCTTCTCTCCCCGAGCATCTATCAGGACGTGATTGATGCCATCGAAATTCAAGCTCAACAGATCAAGAACGACCGCGTAACCATGCGGTTTGAGCCGCGTTTTGTTGAGTACGAGCCCAAGAGCGACAAGGTGTTTGTCTACGGATATTCCTACGTCAAAGGGGCTTCTTCTAACGAAGAGCGTAGCGAACGCTCCTACGAGTTCGCCATCAAGATTTCAAACTACGCGCCCGTGCTGGACTACATCGACACCTATGTAGGAAAGCCACGCACCAAAACTGTTTTGGAGCAACTCCAGCGCAAAGAAGAAAACCGGAGAAAGCATGAAGAACAACGCTAAACTTTCGCTCCTGACGCTGTCCTTGGCGCTTGGAACTTCAATGGCCTATGCCTCGGATGACATTCCTGTTGTCCCGGCCAGTGTTATGAAAAAGGATGTTCCTGCCCCTGTGACGTCAGGACAAAGCTCCCATGAGGTTGTGGGCAGCATGAATGAAAACCCCTTACTGACGATGAAGCCGGGGGTTAACCAGATCATCCCGATAGCCGTTGGTCATCCGAACCGAATCGTCACGCCTTTCAGCAATCCTGAGATCGTTTCAACATCTCTGACCGGGGCGACGGATAACGGCCAGTGTGGTGAGGTCTGCATCAAAGAGAATGTGGTCTATGTCGCCACGGATAAGCAGTATCCGGTGACTATGTTCATTACTGAAAAAGGCTCGGAAGCCCAAGCTCTCAGCCTGACGATGGTTCCCCGTCGTATTCCGCCCAGAGAAGTCTTTCTCAAGCTCGATGGTGGTGTAGGTATCACTGGTGCTTTTGCCAATACCAAGGCTGAGACCTGGGAACAGAGCCAGCCTTATGTCGAAACCATCCGGTCGGTATTCCGCAAGATTGCTCTTGGTGAAGTCCCTCAAGGTTACACGTTGAACCGCATCCCTGCTGGTGCTGCGGTGCCGAGCTGCGCTCATCCTGGGGTAAAGGTGGATTTCAGCAAGGGGCAATACATGATGGGCCACCACCTTAACGTGTTCATCGGTGTCGCCCTGAACGTCTCTGATCAGCCTATTGAGTTCAAAGAGGCGTTGTGTGGGAGCTGGGATGTGGCTGCGGTGACTACGTGGCCGCTTAACGTGCTTGAGCCCGGCCAGAAGACGGAGATCTATGTGGCGAAGAAGCAGAAGCGTGGTCTCGCACCAACGTCTAAGCGTCCATCGCTGCTGGGAGGTGCCCAATGATTAAGCGATTTTGGACACAGTTAGACCCCAACAAGAAGCGTTGGGTGTCTATCGCTGGCGGCGTCTTCGTTCTTTTTTGCGGTCGTGACAATGTTCTCTGGTGAACCCAAGAAAGAAGAGAAGCGCGGTCGCCAAGAAACCATCAAGCACGTTCTCACAGACAAAAACACCCGTGAGATCGGGATAGATTCGTTGTCTGCCGATGTGAAGATGGTGTCTCGTGAAAACTCCGACCTGAAAAAGGAGCTGGAACGAGTCAAGAAAGAGCTGGAGGAAACCAAAACCACTGCCGGGAAATCCAGTGATGTTGGCCGTGAGATGACCCGCCTTCGTCAAGATTTGGACCGCCTGACCCAGAAGAACATGGAATTGGCTAAGAAAGTCGAAACCGGCGCTGCTGGTGGAAAAACATCCTCTTCATCAGAGGATGCCAGAGCCGATGTTAATGGTGCATCTGGTGGTGATGGTCAGTTCATGGAGAAAAAGCTCGACTACAAAGATCCTGCATCCTTTTTTCGGGACGCACCGCTTCCTGACTCGAAGGGTGGGGCTCCTGCAACTGGCAAGGGAGACGGTCGTGATGCAACTAAACCAGGCATCCAAATAGTGAGCTACTCGCAGAAAGCGCCAGAAGTTGAAGAGAAGGACAACAAGGATGATGAGTCTATCTACCTACCTTCTGGCTCCATCCTGACAGGGGTGCTCATCAACGGTATGGACGCACCAACATCTCAAGGTGCTCGTCGAGATCCGTTCCCTTCGACCCTCAGGATTCAGAAAGAGGCTATTTTGCCTAACCGCTTCCGTGCGGATGTTCGTGAGTGCTTCCTGATTGTTTCAGGCTATGGAGATCTCAGTTCAGAGCGAGCGTACCTGCGTGGCGAGACCTTCTCGTGCGTTCGGGATGATGGGGGTGTCATAGAAGCGAAGCTGGATTCCTATGCAGTGGGTGAAGACGGTAAGGCCGGTGTCCGTGGTCGCGTCGTATCGAAGCAGGGGCAAATCATCGCCAAGAGCTTGATGGCAGGCTTCCTTGGTGGCGTTTCCGAAGCCTTTGACGTCAATCCTGTGCCGGTCGTTAGCACTAACCCTGGCTCAAATACCCAGTACCAGTCTGTGTTCTCCGACCAGATGTTGCAGGGAGCAGCAGTGAAGGGGGCCAGTAAGGCGCTAGATCGCATCGCTCAGTTCTATATCGACATGGCCGAAGGCATCTTCCCTGTTATCGAGGTCGATGCTGGCCGTCAGGTAGACATCATCGTGACCAAAGGAACCAAGCTACAAATTCGTTCCACCGGGGGGAACCAAGAAATGAAAAATTTGAACATTTTGACCAGAAAGGGCAGTTCCAGAGGCGAGGCTCAAAAGGAACAGGCAGTAAGATCCGCAAAGATGTTGGGGGTGGGTGCAGCGCTACTTATTTTGTCGGGCTGTTCGACGTTCAACATCGGCAAGGATGAGTATAGCTGTCCGGGAATGCCGAATGGTGTTCAGTGTATGTCAGCGCGAGACGTTTACGCCGCAACCAATGACGGAAATGTCCCGCGTCCAATGAAACCAGAGGAAGTCGAGGCCAAAGCGGAAGCGGATGGCGAAGGTTCCTCAAACGTTTCAGCGAACTCATCTAGCTCCGGAGACCCGGTGATTGACAACTATGTCGCACCGCGTCTTCCGGATCGCCCGATTCCAATTCGTACACCAGCACAGGTTATGCGGATTTGGGTAGCTCCCTGGGAGGACACCAATGGTGATCTCATCGTGACAGGGTATGTCTATACCGAAATCGAACCGCGCAGGTGGGTGATTGGGGATGGCACACCGCAAAGTGAGCCAGTTTTGAGACCGCTGCAAACGGTACAACACGAACCGAAGTCTGAAACAACCAAATAGGAGATGTTCTTGATGAACGCAAATCAGTTGGCGAATGCCTCAAGTAAAAACAACGCACTCTTCCTCTTCCTGGGGTTGATGGTGGTAGCCTTCCTGCTCGTGCCGGATCAGGCCCACGCTGGTACTGGTGGTACAGCGTTTGACGACGTATGGGTAACTCTCAAGGATTGGACCCAAGGTACTTTGGGTCGAATCGTTGCGGGTGCGATGATCCTGGTCGGTGTTGTTGGTGGTATCGCTCGCCAGAGCCTCATGGCTTTCGCTATGGGTATCGGTGGCGGTATGGGCCTGTACAACTCCCCGACCGTAGTGGAATCCATCATGTCTGCTACTCTGGAACATGCAGAGAAGGTCATCCCGGCTGTTGTGCAACTCAGCAATGGCCTGGGGGTGTAAAAGACACCTTGCCGTTAATCAACGGGTGATAGGGGCAGCCTAAAAGCTGCCCTTATTTTTTGGCAAAAAAGTCCAGTCATAACAAATTCCAACTATTTCCCTAGATTCTACGTCAGTACTTCAAAAAGCATAATCAAAGCCTTGATAAATATGCATTCCTTCGAAATTCAGCTTTCACCCATTGGGTGAAAGAAAAGTGCTCAAAAATATGTTAAATTATCAGCTTTTATGACTCGATATATGGTAAAATAATAGTAAGAAAAGTAGTAAAAAGGGGTTCTAATTATGATTAATAAAATTGATTTCAAAGCTAAGAATCTAACATCAAATGCAGGTCTTTTTCTGCTCCTTGAGAATGCAAAAAGCAATGGGATTTTTGATTTTATTGAAAATGACCTCGTATTTGATAATGACTCAACAAATAAAATCAAGATGAATCATATAAAGACCATGCTCTGCGGTCACTTCATTGGCATTGATAAGTTAGAACGTCTAAAGCTACTTCAAAATGATCCCCTCGTCAACGAGTTTGATATTTCCGTAAAAGAACCTGAAACAGTGTCACGGTTTCTAGGAAACTTCAACTTCAAGACAACCCAAATGTTTAGAGACATTAATTTTAAAGTCTTTAAAAAACTGCTCACTAAAAGTAAATTGACATCCATTACGATTGATATTGATAGTAGTGTAATTAACGTAGAAGGTCATCAAGAAGGTGCGTCAAAAGGATATAATCCTAAGAAACTGGGAAACCGATGCTACAATATCCAATTTGCATTTTGCGACGAATTAAAAGCATATGTTACCGGATTTGTAAGAAGTGGCAATACTTACACTGCAAACGGTGCTGCGGAAATGATCAAAGAAATTGTTGCTAACATCAAATCAGACGATTTAGAAATTTTATTTCGAATGGATAGTGGCTACTTTGATGAAAAAATTATCGAAACGATAGAATCTCTTGGATGCAAATATTTAATTAAAGCCAAAAGTTATTCTACACTCACCTCACAAGCAACGAATTCATCAATTGTATTCGTTAAAGGAGAAGAAGGTAGAGAAACTACAGAACTGTATACAAAATTAGTTAAATGGGAAAAAGACAGAAGATTTGTCGTATCTCGCGTACTGAAACCAGAAAAAGAAAGAGCACAATTATCACTTTTAGAAGGTTCCGAATACGACTACTTTTTCTTTGTAACAAATACTACCTTGCTTTCTGAAAAAGTAGTTATATACTATGAAAAGCGTGGTAATGCTGAAAACTATATCAAAGAAGCCAAATACGACATGGCGGTGGGTCATCTCTTGCTAAAGTCATTTTGGGCGAATGAAGCCGTGTTTCAAATGATGATGCTTTCATATAACCTATTTTTGTTGTTCAAGTTTGATTCCTTGGACTCTTCAGAATACAGACAGCAAATAAAGACCTTTCGTTTGAAGTATGTATTTCTTGCAGCAAAAATAATCAAAACCGCAAGATATGTAATCATGAAGTTGTCGGAAAACTATCCGTACAAGGGAGTGTATGAAAAATGTCTGGTATAATAAGAATATCATCAATAAAATTGAGTGTTGCTCTGTGGATAACTTGCAGAGTTTATTAAGTATCATTGCAGCAAAGATGAAATCAATGATTTATCAAAAATGATTGAAAGGTGGTTGTAAATAATGTTACAATGTGTGAGAAGCAGTCTAAATTCTTCGTGAAATAGTGATTTTTGAAGCTAATAAAAAACACACGTGGAATTTAGGAAAAACTTATATCTGCTGCTAAATTTAACCGTTTGTCAACACGGTGCAAATCAAACACACTGATTGCGTCTGACGGGCCCGGACACCTTTTTGCTTTTAATTACGGAACTGATTTCATGATGAAAAAATCGTTATGCTGCGCTCTGCTGCTGACAGCCTCTTTCTCCACATTTGCTGCCGCAAAAACAGAACAACAGATTGCCGATATCGTTAATCGCACCATCACCCCGTTGATGCAGGAGCAGGCTATTCCGGGTATGGCCGTTGCCGTTATCTACCAGGGAAAACCCTATTATTTCACCTGGGGTAAAGCCGATATCGCCAATAACCACCCAGTCACGCAGCAAACGCTGTTTGAGCTAGGATCGGTTAGTAAGACGTTTAACGGCGTGTTGGGCGGCGATGCTATCGCCCGCGGCGAAATTAAGCTCAGCGATCCGGTCACGAAATACTGGCCAGAACTGACAGGCAAACAGTGGCAGGGTATCCGCCTGCTGCACTTAGCCACCTATACGGCAGGCGGCCTACCGCTGCAGATCCCCGATGACGTTAGGGATAAAGCCGCATTACTGCATTTTTATCAAAACTGGCAGCCGCAATGGACTCCGGGCGCTAAGCGACTTTACTCTAACTCCAGCATTGGTCTGTTTGGCGCGCTGGCGGTGAAACCCTCAGGAATGAGTTACGAAGAGGCAATGACCAGACGCGTCCTGCAACCATTAAAACTGGCGCATACCTGGATTACGGTTCCGCAGAACGAACAAAAAAGATTATGCCAGGGGCTATCGCGAAGGGAAGCCCGTACACGTTTCTCCGGGACAACTTGACGCCGAAGCCTATGGCGTGAAATCCAGCGTTATTGATATGGCCCGCTGGGTTCAGGCCAACATGGATGCCAGCCACGTTCAGGAGAAAACGCTCCAGCAGGGCATTGCGCTTGCGCAGTCTCGCTACTGGCGTATTGGCGATATGTACCAGGGATTAGGCTGGGAGATGCTGAACTGGCCGCTGAAAGCTGATTCGATCATCAACGGCAGCGACAGCAAAGTGGCATTGGCAGCGCTTCCCGCCGTTGAGGTAAACCCGCCCGCCCCCCGCAGTGAAAGCCTCATGGGTGCATAAAACGGGCTCCACTGGTGGATTTGGCAGCTACGTAGCCTTCGTTCCAGAAAAAAACCTTGGCATCGTGATGCTGGCAAACAAAAGCTATCCTAACCCTGTCCGTGTCGAGGCGGCCTGGCGCATTCTTGAAAAGCTGCAATAACTGACGATGAGGCCCAGGATATTGGGCCTCCTTTCTTTCTCTTTTTTTCCTGTTGTCATCTACACTTAACAAAAATACAGCAAGGAAAATCCCATGCGCATTTTGCCCGTCGTTGCTGCAGTTACGGCTGCATTCCTGGTTGTCGCGTGTAGCTCCCCGACACCGCCGAAAGGCGTTACCGTGGTAAATAACTTTGATGCCAAACGCTATCTGGGAACCTGGTATGAAATTGCGCGCTTCGACCATCGTTTCGAGCGCGGATTGGATAAAGTGACCGCAACATACAGCTTGCGCGACGACGGCGGCATCAACGTTATTAACAAGGGCTATAACCCTGACAGGGAGATGTGGCAGAAAACGGAAGGGAAAGCCTATTTCACCGGCGACCCAAGCAGAGCCGCGCTTAAGGTTTCTTTTTTCGGCCCCTTCTATGGCGGGTATAACGTAATTGCACTCGACCGGGAATATCGTCACGCGCTGGTTTGTGGTCCGGATCGCGACTACCTGTGGATCCTTTCACGGACCCCTACTATTTCAGATGAAATGAAACAGCAAATGTTAGCCATCGCGACCCGGGAAGGGTTTGAAGTGAATAAACTGATTTGGGTGAAACAGCCTGGCGCTTAGTGAGTGCTCAGCTTCAGACCAATAATGCCAGCAACGATCAGCCCAAGGCTCAGCAAACGTGCCGGGCTGGCAGACTCACCCAGCAGCAAAATCCCTGTAATGGCCGCCCCAACAGCGCCAATACCGGTCCAGACCGCATAAGCGGTTCCTACAGGCAACGTGCGCATTGCCCAAGAGAGCATGGCGATACTGACGATCATCGCCGCAATAGTGATAATGCTTGGCGTAAGACGCGTAAAACCGTGGGTGTATTTCAGGCCAATCGCCCAGACAACTTCGAGCAAACCTGCAATTAATAAAACGATCCAGGACATATCAGGCTCCAGAACAATGGGGCCGTCCCCGGTGAAAGAAGCGTTTGCAGGTCGTCCTGCAAAGCTAATGTGTGAAATGGCATTTTTGCCCGGAAGAAAATGAATTTCAACCTTTTTTATTCACCGCCTGCTAAAAGCAAGAATTAAGCATAATTAGCGGCGTAGTTCCCGCATTTGGCACTCATCGGAGTTCTCTATGATGAAGGGCTTTCTGAAACCAGAAAGTCGATTGCCCCTCTTCTGAATGCGAAACGTTTATGCTTAAAATTTTAGTGATTGACCGGTGCCACTTTACCCGCACAGGGATAGAGGCCTTGCTTAATCATTCTGGCAGGTTCAGCTCCTCATTTCTGGTATCAGGAATCAATAATCTCCTGTTAGCAAAAGAGCATATTTTGCAATGGAAACCGCATCTGGTGATCGCGGATTTATACAGTTTTATTAGCGAGACGCACTCCAGTCCGCCAATTAAACCTTTTTTTATGAGTTGTGGCGTCATCCCACTAATTTTACTGCAATCAGCAGACAGACAGCATGCACCCATCGTGCCCTCTCAATCCGTAGCCCATTCGGTCTTGACCAAGCACACCACGCTGAACACACTCTCCCACACAATTCAGGATTTCCTTATTTGCTCAAAAAAGGGCACTTCCACAGCCCATGTTTATGCACTCCCTCCCGTAACCTCCAGCATTGGGTTCTTGTAACTCAAAACGAATGGAGAATGCGATGATCAATTTCAAGCCTAAAATTCCGGCGATGCTTGGGGCTCTGGCGGTTCTTACCGCTGGTGCTGCTCATGCAGAGCTGCTGGAATACACCTTTAAGGCTCCAGATGGTACGCAACGGTCTCTGACTCCGAATGCCAACTATGCCAACCCAACGGGCAATATCTCGTTTGCCTTGAGTGCCGGTATCGACCGAAAGGTAAAGATTTCGGTGCTTCGGTCGGATGGAACAGTGGTTTCGACAGCGACCAGCCACCTTCTTGGGGCTACTGATCGCATCACAGTGGGTGGAAAATCCTACTATGGTGCGGAACTTCAACTACCAGCTCCAGTTGGTGGGGCATACACTATCAGGGCGGAAATTCTTGCCTCTGATGGTTCTACAGTACAGACGGATGAATACCCTCTTACTGTCGATGTGACGCCGCCAACCTACTCTTCGCTTGCCCCGGTTTATAGTAACTATGGGCAGGTTACTAGCGGTGATGTTTGGAAACTGGGTCTAGGTGGCTCTGAGGATAATGCCTTTTTTGCTGTCAGGAATCTCTGATGAGTCACCCATCAAAGGCGTCAAAGCAAAGCTGTATCGTCAAGACGGTTCACTCTACAAAGATGTATCCGTGAACTACGATGACGCTAACGGACAAGCTAGACAGTCTTTCCAATCTGGCTTTTTCCCAGCCTCTGACTTGGATGAAGTGTTTACACTTCAGTTTGAGATAAGCGATAGCGCTGGAAATAGCTATCTTTCACCTCGTCAAAAAGTGATGTTTGATAGCATAACCAATGCTCCGTCTGCACCTTTTGGTGTTTATGACCCTTCAAGTACAAACAACTTAGGCCCTGGATTAACCGGATTTGTTGCTTACACTGAGGGCATGACAGTTAAAACTAACCCAATCAAGTTAGCTTGGCGTGTTCCGCGTGATAACTGGCATGAGTATAGAGAAGGTGGGATAAATATGACCAATGCCTTGGGAGAGATGTCCAAGGTAGGAGAAGATGCCAGCTATGTTTATCTCGTCACAACCGCACCTTATGGCAATACCGACGGCAATTATTGGCGTTGGGTGAACTTCGGCCAGTGGGGGGGAGGCGGTATTGCTTATAACCTCACACTCTCTCCATCAGCGCCTAAAAGTCCCAGACTTTTGGGTGTGGACTACAATTACAGTGATATAGGATGGTCTAGTTTTTACCGCTACTGGGTGAACAATTCTGTTCTTCCTGTCACTGTTAGTAGTATCCGTGTCAAAGTTGAACCAAGGCCTTACGTTCAAACTGCCGTTCACAGGGGAAGCTGTGAAATTCCTGTTGGTCAAGATAGCTGCGTGATTGCAAATAGCTTCACAATGGCTAAAGGCACAACAGGGTACGTCCACGATAATGCGACAGTTTTCAATCCGGATAAATCTCTTCGCTCGAATCCTCTTTGGGCAGAGGTTAACTGGAACGATCAGCACTACCCTCAGCTAAGTCAGCAGTTCGATCAAAATAGCAAGGTATTTACCTTATTCGTTAACCAGCCAGGACGAGGCGCTTACTTTGATAGGCTGCGTCTGCGAAGTGCATGGATTGAAGATAGCAAAGGCAACAAGCTGTCTCCAACTGGTGGGTTAATAGCCAACAACTGGGAGAACTACACTTACCAGTGGGATCTTAAAACTCTCCCTGAGGGGCAATACAGTCTTGTTGCCGCAGCAGAGGAGATGCACGGGCCTTTAACGCGACAACCAATGTTCCAGATAACGTCTGATAGAACGCCACCAACCATGACACTCAGTGTGGCAGATGGAGCAGCTATCCAGACTCTAGATGATGTTGTTATTACCTTGGCTGATGCTATCGACCCTTCACCTAAATTGACCTCTATTGCCCTTGTAGGGGGGGCCTGCCAATGACAAGGTGCAGTTGTCTTGGCGTGAGGAGTCGAAAGGTCGATTCCGCCTTGAGTACCCGGTAATGTTCCCTTCTTTGAAGGAAGGGGAATCTTACACGCTGACTGTTTCCGGTGAGGATGCACAAGGCAATGCGGTTCAAAAGGCTGTTGGCTTCGAGTACAAACCTCGTCAGGTAATGCTGGCGGATGGGATGGATGGCAAGGTCATGGTCCCCGCTGTCACTCATGAATTTGTTCATGCAGATGGCAAACGGATCATCGAAACCAAGCCGCTGACGCTCAGTGATGGTGCTGTCGTGACAGGTTCATACGACGTGTTTGCGACCCTACGTTCTGATGCGAAAGTACCGCTGGTGGTTAATGGGGTGCGTATCGAGCCAGGCCAGACAATGGGGATCATGAGCCAACATGATTTCGGTGCGTCAGGTGGTCGTTTGAGCATTCCGGTTAAACCTGCTGTTCCTGATGTGGTCGGCTCTTCCAGCCTTCTTGTCATGACCTCCGCGCCGAACTCACCCATCTTGGTTGTGGACATCAATACCTGGAAAGGGACGGCTAAGCTCTCTGCTGAATCATGGACAATTCGCCAGGTCATTGACCCAGTGAAAATCTATGCCCTGCCAGAGTCGGGTGTGCCTTGCCGGTTCACCACGAAAGAGGATGTGGCTATGGCCGCAGACCCAATTCGTGACCCGGTGTGTTTGCTCCAGTGGGACAGAACTCCAGATGAGGCTGAACAAACTACGCAGGACAACAACGGGATGAAAGTTGCTGGGCTGGTGGGGCAGGCTGTGAGCATTGGTGAACAACCTGTCGAATACAGCCTGTACCTGTTCAGTGGTGACGGTTCCAAGGTAAAAGTTGGGTCTGGCTCTCAGAACCTGACGGTAACTACTGCCTATGGCTCTGTTGGCTACACCCCGATTGATGACATTGCTCAGGTGAATCGCGTCATTGAAGATTTTGATGTGAACTTCAAGCAGAGCAAGGGGCCAGACTGTTCTATAACCCTCAGCGCAGACCGTGCGAAAAAAGAGGCCGCGAACAAGGCTGTTGGTAGTGCAAGCCGTGCCTGTCTGTTCGAGTGGCAGCAGATCCCCGATGGATTGGTCCAAGACCCGTTATCGGAATCACCTTCGCTCTCTGGTTCATTGGCCTCCAACGGCGTTCATCCACTGGGGTGGCGGGTAAGTATTTTCACCCGTAACGGCACTAGGGTGACGTTGAACGACGAGACTTTCAATGTCGAAGCGGTTGACCCACCAGCTCCGACCGTTGAACTAGCCTCCGACTACAACTTCAAAGACAACATCTACTTGGTGCCGATGACAGGTAACTACCTGGGTGATGCCATTATCAACTCTGAACGAGCTGATCTGGATATTGCCATATCGCGCAACTCGGATGTTCTTGAGTCTGAGACCTTCACTCCGGGATGGGGTGCCACCAATAAGGTGTATCGCCGCATCAATACCGATGAGCGAGCGTTGTGGGAGGAGACCACCTACAAGGTGAACGCGGCCTACAACAAGGTGCCTGATGTGAAGACTGAGGTTGTCTACCGGGCTATCTCTGCACCTTCTGACAGTATCCGTCCTATCGTTGAAGTTAAAGGTGATACCGCGATTGACACCCAGGCATTGCCGGTTAGGGTTCTCATCCGTGATCAGTACAAACCTGATGGTGACTATGACGCTAACACGATGGGGGTGTGGAAAGTACGCCTGATCCAGCAAAAGGCCTACAACGAGACGGTTGCGCTCACTGATTATGCGGAAGCATCGAACGGTGAAGCTCAGTTCTCAGTAGACCTGTCTGGTGTGGATACTTCCTCCGTCCGTATCGCTGCTGAGGCTGTTCTGGAAAGCCCTGTTGAGGGTTACAACCGCACAGAGTTGTCTATCAGACCTGCCTTCTTGACAGTGCTTCGCGGTGGTGCCATCGGTGCTGGCGTGGAGGCTCGCAAGTTGTCTGGTGAAGCTCCGTTCACTGCTGTGTTCAAGCTATCTTTGGACGACCGTCAGGATCTCCGGGCTACCGGCCAGGTTGTGTGGGAAACCAGTAAGGACGACGGTAAAACCTGGGAGCAGTTCATCCCAGAAGATCGATACAAGTATCAGCTTGTGAAGACCTTCGACAAGGGGGGAGTACCAGGTTCGGGCCAAGGTGGTGAACGTCAACTCAGGTGCGGAAAAGTACACCGAAGCGGTCAGTGTTGTCGCTTACGACAAACCTGATATTGCTGTTATCGGCCCGACCACGTTGTTTGTCGGAAGTGAAGGCAAGTACACAGCGAACCTGACGTTGAACGATGAGCCAATCTCCGGTGGCAATGCCATTGTTGAGTGGTCTACTGACGGTGGCAAAACCTACGCGCAGACAGGGGATAGCATCACGCTTTCGAGCGATGAAGAAACCCGATACCGCCTGTGGGCTCGTGTGCGCTCTGCCACGGCACCGGCTGATGACGGCTATGCCTATGAAGTTGCGAAAACGGCGGTTGACTTCCGAGCAGTGAAGGCACCTCGTCCTTACGTGACAGGGCCGCGAGTTATTGAGACCGGTAAGAAGTATGTGTTCAAAGCCGAAACCAGCCTGCCTTACCGTGGGATGGACGTGAAGCTGAACGGGTTCTTCACGCTGCCTGATGGCTCGATTGTGCAGGGTGATACTGCTGAGTACGAACCCTCTGACACTGACCTCAATCAGGCTACTGTAGAAACGAAGTACACCACCTGGATCGAAGGATACCGAGATCAGGGTGCAGAGGCTTCGCATAGCCTACGCTCCCGCGTTTGGCAGTATGTATGGCCGAGCTTCGGAATGCAGGTTAGGAAGAACGCAGACGTGGCTCCTGCGACGATCACCGCGTCAGTGCGGCCAATTGCCTTCAACGGCAAGCTGGAAGAGCCGACCTACGAGTGGGAGTTGCCGGAAGGCGCTGTGATTCAGGATCAGCGGCAGGATATTGTCCGGTCCTTTGTGATCAATGAGCCGGGTGATTACAACATCAAGGTCACTGTCCGTGATGCTCGCGGCCATGAGACCGTGATCGAGCAACCGCTCAAGATCGGCCAGGCAGCGCCCTATGCCATTGACCTGCAATACTCTGGCTCGAACAAATACGAGCGTGAGCCTCTGGATGTGCTGTTGCGACCGTACATTTCTGGCGGCCACCCACGCGACCGTATTTCGACTCGTGTTTATTCGGTAGATGGTACACCGTTGGAAAGCAGTGGTTACTACGGCAGAGCAACTCTGGGCGCTGGTGAGCACAGCATCAAGCTGAAAATAACCTCAGAAATGGGGCATGAAGCTGAGGGCGAGGTGAACATCAATGTTGCAGAGAACAAGTTGCCTGCATGTAGCCTGAGCTCACGAGAGACCGTTGGGTCGTGGATCGTCTATGCGAACTGCGAAGATACCGATGGCCGCATGAAGTCCTACGAATGGACCATTGCCGGTGAGTTGCAGAGCATCAGCTCTGATCGAGTGACTATCAGCAAGGGCACCTATGAAACGATGCCGACCATCTCTCTGGTTGGGGTCGATGACTCTGGGGGGCAAATCCGAAGCTGTTACCATGAACTAAGGTTCATTCCTCTCAAAGCCCGGTTCAGACCGGGCTTTTTTTTGTATCGCGCTGGAATTGTCCAAATTGGGCTATTACAGAGGCGAGTCTATTTCCATCCCCCCGGATACACTGCCCAGCATCCAGTAATCCAATCTTAGGGGGATAGACATGCGGACAAAATTACTTGGGGCGCTGATGGTGTTCGGGATTATTACCGGCACGGCTCATGCGTCATCGAAATTGGAAATCACCGATCCCAGAGCGGCGAAGATAGAGGACATTGTAGAGCTACCCATCAAAGGGGTTCGAGCCGTCCAAAGTGATGGGCAGATCATGTTCCTCTCTGAAAACGGACGATTTGTTATTTCAGGACAAATCTACGACCTGTGGAGCAAGAAGCCCCTCAACACGATGTCCCAAATGAGGGATGTAGCGGAGCGTATCCACTTCAAGAGCATGGGCATGGATGTGGACACGCTGAACACTGTGTCGATGGGGCGTGGTGACAAAGAGGTGGTGGTCTTTGTTGATCCTAGGTGCGCGGTTTGCCATCAGCTCATGGGTGATGCCAAATCGCTGGTGGATGATTACACCTTTAAATTTATCGTGATTCCAGCTCTGGGTGCTGAGTCCAACCGCCTGGCAAAAAACTTGTACTGCGCGAAAGACAAAACCCACGCGCTTGATGCGCTGATGAACAACACCCTGGGTTCCCTTCCTTCAAAAGAAACCTGCGACCCCGGCCAATACGACCAAACGCTGCTGACAGCTCATTTCATTGGGATTGAGGGCGTTCCGTTCGTTGTTGCTCCGGATGGTCGTGTCAGCAAAGGACGTCCGAAGAACCTGAAATCATGGTTGGAGAGTGCTGAATGATCGTAACCATCAAAAAGAAACTCGAAGAAACGTTGATCCCGGAGCACTTGCGAGCTGCCGGGATTATTCCTGTCCTGGCCTATGACGAAGACGATCATGTCTTCCTTATGGATGATCACAGTGCAGGCTTTGGTTTCATGTGTGAGCCCCTGTGTGGTGCCGATGAAAAAGTTCAGGAGCGAATGAACGGTTTCCTGAATCAGGAGTTCCCGTCGAAGACTACGCTCCAGTTTGTCCTGTTCCGCTCCCCCGGACATCAATCAGGAGATGTACCGGATGATGGGTTTGCGTGATGGCTTCCGTCACGAGCTGCTGACATCTGTTATCAAGGAACGGATTAACTTCCTCCAGCACCACACGACAGATCGCATATTTGCCAAGACCAACAAAGGTATCTACGACAATGGCTTGATCCAAGACCTCAAGCTGTTCGTTACGTGCAAAGTCCCCATCAAGAACAATAACCCGACTGAAAGCGAACTCCAGCAGCTCGCACAGCTTCGCACGAAGGTCGAATCATCGCTTCAAACCGTTGGTCTGCGTCCTCGCACAATGACGGCGGTGAACTACATCCGGATCATGAGCACCATCCTGAATTGGGGGGCCAGATGCTTCATGGCGACATGACTCTGTGGATTGGGAGATGGATAAGCCCATCTGCGAGCAAATCTTCGATTACGGCACCGACGTGGAAGTCAGCAAGAATGGCATCAGGCTGGGTGACTACCACGCGAAAGTCATGTCAGCGAAAAAGCTGCCTGACGTTTTCTACTTTGGTGATGCGTTGACCTATGCCGGGGATCTCAGCGGCGGCAATTCCAGCATCAAAGAAAACTACATGGTCGTGACCAATGTTTTTTTCCCTGAGGCAGAAAGCACGAAAAACACTCTGGAGCGCAAACGCCAGTTCACTGTAAACCAAGCCTACGGGCCGATGCTCAAATTCGTGCCGGTGCTGGCGGACAAGAAGGAGAGCTTCGACACTCTCTATGAGTCCATGAAAGAGGGGGCTAAGCCAGTCAAGATCACCTACTCGGTGGTTTTATTTGCTCCAACCAAAGAACGTGTTGAAGCGGCGGCGATGGCCGCACGAAACATCTGGCGTGAATCTCGGTTCGAGCTGATGGAGGACAAGTTCGTTGCTCTGCCGATGTTCCTCAACTGCCTGCCATTCTGTACCGACCGGGATGCAGTGCGAGACCTATTCCGCTACAAGACCATGACAACCGAGCAGGCTGCTGTGGTCCTGCCGGTGTTTGGGGAATGGAAGGGGACCGGGACCTATCATGCAGCGCTGATTTCCCGCAACGGCCAGCTCATGAGTCTGTCTCTTCACGACAGTAATACCAACAAGAACCTGGTGATCGCAGCCGAATCCGGCTCGGGTAAATCGTTCCTTACCAACGAACTGATTTTTTCCTACTTGTCCGAGGGGGCTCAGGTCTGGGTTATTGATGCCGGTAAGTCCTACCAGAAGTTGTCGGAAATGCTCAATGGCGACTTCGTTCACTTTGAAGAAGGAACGCACGTCTGCCTCAACCCGTTTGAGCTCATACAGAACTACGAGGACGAAGAAGACGCGATAGTCAGCCTCGTTTGTGCGATGGCTTCGGCTAAGGGCTTGCTGGATGAATGGCAAATCTCTGCGTTGAAACAGGTCCTTTCTCGCCTGTGGGAAGAGAAAGGTAAAGAGATGAAGGTTGACGACATCGCTGAGCGCTGCCTGGAAGAAGAAAATGACCAGCGCCTCAAGGATATTGGTCAGCAGCTCTACGCCTTTACGTCGCAGGGCAGCTACGGGAAATACTTCTCTCGCAAGAACAACGTCAGCTTCCAGAACCAGTTCACTGTACTGGAGCTCGATGAACTGCAAGGGCGTAAGCACTTGCGTCAGGTTGTACTACTCCAGCTTATTTACCAGATCCAGCAAGAAGTATTCCTGGGTGAACGTAACCGCAAGAAAGTCGTCATCGTGGATGAGGCCTGGGACCTGCTCAAAGAGGGCGAGGTCTCGGTCTTCATGGAACATGCCTACCGCAAATTCCGTAAGTACGGTGGCTCCGTTGTCATTGCAACGCAGTCCATCAACGACCTCTATGAGAACGCAGTGGGCCGCGCCATCGCGGAGAACTCGGCCAGCATGTACTTGCTCGGCCAAACCGAAGAAACCGTGGAATCTGTTAAACGTAGCGGTCGTCTGACCCTTTCAGAGGGCGGGTTCCACACCCTCAAAACGGTACACACCATCCAAGGCGTGTACTCAGAAATCTTTATCAAATCGAAGAGCGGTATGGGCGTCGGTCGCTTGATAGTGGGCGACTTCCAGAAGCTACTTTATTCGACCGATCCGGTGGACGTTAACGCCATCGACCAGTTTGTGAAACAAGGCATGAGCATACCTGAGGCAATCAAGGCCGTAATGCGAAGCCGTCGGCAGGCTGCATAACCAGGGAGACAGTAATGGACATTAAATCAATCGCAATCGCCGCCATTCTCGGTGCCGCTGGTGGCTTCGGCGGTAGCTACTACGTGATGAGCGAACAAACGGCAAGCATCCATCAGCGTTTGAATCAAACCCCGCCAGTGGTCGTGGTTGACTTCGCTAAAGTGGCGTCGGCGTATCCCGCTGGTGCCTCTCAGGAGGAAGTTGAAAGGCTGATGGTCAAGACCAATGACGCAATTTTGAAGTTGAAAGACGCAGGTTATTTGGTCCTTGACGCAAGTGCTGTCGTCGGGGCTCCAAGTGACGTGTACCTCCCTGATGAGGTGCTGAAATGAATTTTCCACTCAAGAAGTATTTCGTCAAAAAAGGAATCCTGGAAGCGCTTCGGGGTTAAGGCAGGTGTGACACTAGTGGTTCTTTGGGCTGCTGGTGCGGCCTTTGCCAGCCGCTACCGTATTGGCATTGATCCACAACAGGAGAAGTGCCTGCCGGGTTACACCTTCTTCCTCATTGATCTGAACGACCAAACTCTGGAGAGGGGAGCGGTTTACGCCTTCCAAGCCAAGAACATGCAGCCTTTCTACAAGGACGGGACTCGCATGGTCAAAATCCTCACCGGTATGCCGGGGGGATAAAGTCGAGATCAACGATAAGTGGAAGATCACCGTCAATGGTGATGTCGTCGGAGAGGGGCTCCAGCTCGCAGGGAAACTACATCTGCCAGAGAGCCACTTTTACGGCAAGACCACGCTGAAAGAGAACAACTACTGGTTTATGGGCAAAAGCCCATTCAGCTTCGACTCACGTTACTGGGGGGACTGTGAAAAATGATCAGATCATTGGCCGCGCATATCCCCTGTTCTAAGAGCGTTCTGGTGGCGTTGATGTTCTCTGTGGCTGGCGGGGCATACGCTCAAGAGTCTCCGCTCACAGAGCAGGATAAGGCGCTTATTGAGCAAGGAAAGCAAATTGCCCAAAAGGCCCAGAAGATGGAAATGCCATCTCTGTTGCAAAACCAACACATGGACGAGGCTCAGGCCGAAGCCAAGGCATTTTTCAAGCAGCTCCAAACTACTAACCCAACGCTCAAGGAGATGCACCGGAAACAGGCTGAAAAGGGTATCTACTCTGACCATCGGATACTGGTTTTCGCCTCGTTGTCTCTTGGCGAACAGGGGTTAGATGACGTCCTAACGGCGGTGTCAGGCCAGCCTGATTCTGTAATTGTGTTCCGTGGCATCCCGGAAGGAATGAACTTGGGGCAGGGAGTTAAAGCTATTCAGGCGCTCGCGGCCAAAAAAGACCCAGTGCCGAACATCATCATCAACCCTACGTTGTTCAAAACGTACAACATCACAGCCGTTCCCACGATTGTGATGCTGGAGGATGAGCCGCTGCCTGGCGAACAACCAAACGTCGTCGCCCAGGTCTCCGGGTTGTCCGACCCGGTATGGTTGGCTCGGGAAGTGGATAACGGAGAAAAAGGCGATCTCGGCGTTAAGGGGCCGGTGGAGAAAATCAGTGAGCCAGACCTTATTGATGTTGCCAAGAAACGCCTTGCCAATATCGACTGGGAAGAGAAGAAGAAACAGGCTATAGAGCGCTTCTGGACCAAGCAGAATTTCAATGAGCTGCCAAGAGCGCCAAAATCTCGAACACGAGAAATTGACCCTAGCGTCATGATCACCAGTGACATCAGCACTCCGGATGGCACTGTGTTCGCTCACGCGGGTGACGTGATCAACCCATTGTGCGATCCGAAGGAAGTTTGCAAGCCTGGAACGCGGCCATTTACCCAAGCGGTCGTAGTTTTCGACCCGCTGGACAAAAAGCAAATGGAACTACTCGCCAAGAAGCTGCCTGAAATCAAGCTGGAGCCTGGCGTACAACGGATCACCTATATCGCCACAGAGTTCGACAAAGACAAAGGCTGGGATTCCTACAAGAGTGTCACCGACAACTTTGACGCGCCGGTATATCTGCTGACGCCAGATCTGATTACCCGGTTCGAGCTGGAGCACACACCGAGCGTCATTACTGCCAGAGGCAAGAAGTTTGTTGTCCGCGAACTTGCTGAGGAGGGCGGTGAATGATTTTTGCCCCGGCTTTCCAACCAATTAAAGACGTCGGCACAGGTTCGTTTGTCGCTGCTGAGGTACTGGCTCGTTGGTACGACGAAGGCCGGGTTCTTACACCATCCTCTCTGTCATCTCCTCCTTATTGGGGACTGGTGGATATGGAGATGGCACGGTTCATTCAGGACAACCTTCATTATTGCTTGGATCTGTACCCGGCTCTCTTTCTGAATGTCTCCGAACAAACTTTGCAATCAGACGTCATCTTCAAGGCGTGGTGTAGGGTTGTCCGCGACATTGCTAAAAATCACTCATCACGGCTTGTCATCGAGATTACAGAGGGCATTCAGGACGCCTCTCTCGCATCGAGATGGGAGGCTCTGACCGAAATAGGGGTTGAGCTGGCGCTGGATGACTATGGAGACAAAAACTCTTCTCTGGATCGCCTGAGCCGTTATGACTGGCACTATTGCAAGTTTGACGCGAGAAGACTGCGGTCGCTTGAAGACTACCCGGCCATCCTCCACTGCCGCCGAAAAGGCATACAGCTCATTGCTGAGCAGGTGGAGAGCTTCCCATTGGGGGAGAGCGCCAAATTACTTGGACTGTCATGGCAACAAGGTTTCTATCACGGGAAGCCTGCTGTCATGGAGAAAAATTTGAATTACGTAAAGGCCTTACCATGATGCAAAAAATTCTACGGATCATGGCCGTTAGCGCGGTCTTTTGGGTTGGTTCGGTATCGGCTGACCCTGGGTGCCAGAATGCGGAAGTGATCGGCGGAAAACTGATTACTGACATCTGCTGGAGCTGTATTTTCCCTATCAAAGTAGCAGGGGTTCCTATAAGTGGTGGAGGCGGATCATTCCCGAGTGAAGCCGTAAGCAACCCTCTGTGTATGTGCGAGGATAATCTAGGGGTCCCTCGGCCTGGAGTCACCACTTCTATGTGGGAGCCAGCACGGCTCGTTGAATTTCAGAGAGTGCCTGGCTGCTCATCAGTCTTGAATGGTGTCAGGTTCCCGTTTGATAGGACTAACCAAGGGCATCATGGCATGGGAGACATGGATGGTGGTGATGGTTCTTTTATGCACTATCACTACTATGCGTTTCCTCTGTTGGTGATGCTCGATTTATTTATTAAGCAGACCTGTAATGCTGATGGGTATATGGATCTCGACATCATGTACATGTCGGAGCTCGACCCGACCTGGAACAATGATGAGCTCGCTTTTTTTACCAATCCAGAGGCGGCGGCAGTAGCAAACCCAATTGCGGCGGCTGCGTGTACTGCTGATGCTGTCTCATCAACCGCTGGAAAACCTTTAAAACAGCTTTTCTGGTGTGCTGGTTCATGGGGCACCCTGTATCCATTTAGTGGCAACCAGAATGGTGGAAAAGGTGTTATCCGCGATAGCAGTCTTCTTAGCACAAGGGTTCTGGCTGCTTTGCATCGCCGGGGGGTTAGCGTGGAAGACAATGGGTTCTGAGGCTATGTGTAGAGGCGTTATTAGCCCAACACTACCCAAAACGCAGTACAAATTCACGCTATTGCATCCGGTTCCAGAGACAAACTCATCTCACGTAATTGGCGAATCCACTCTTACGTGGGGTCTGGCGCGAACTATACCGGCAATTGGGCAAGACCCTATTTACACCATCTGGCGATGGAATGATTGCTGTAACAATTGAGCAGACCCTAACGAATTTGCACGGGCATTTTAGATTATGCCCCAAAAGGGCCACTACACGTACAGGTGGCCCTTGTCTTCTCAGATAGCATGGGAAGGTTGAAATGGAGAACACAATGCGAAGTCATAATTACTTTATGAAAGCTGTGGCCTCGCTGTTGACAGTAACCATGTCTGCGCTGCCGATACATTCCTACGCTAACGGTAGCCAAGACCAGGACATCACAGCGGTGGGTAAAGAGGCCCAGGCTTTCGGACAAAACCTCTCAAACTCATTCAAGTCGAGCTCGGGGACTGTGCAAGATGGCACAATCTCTATGCCGACGTTGAAAGACGGTCAATTCCAAATGAACGGGGGGGAGTCAGATTAATGTCAATGATCTATTCCCCGGAACGAGCGGGACCAACAATAAACCTGATAGTTATTACTTCCCTGATGCCAATAAACCTGATGTGGGCGGTCTGCAAGGCATTTACGACTCTGGCGATGACATGGACAGCGTGGGGAATAATGCAAAAGGGTCGCTGTGGAGTGATGCCAATAGTGCTAATCCATCAATCTCTGGTGCGGCATACAAGGTTCTTCTCGATGCCTCTAATCGATCACGCCCTGATTTCAGTAATGACCCGGTACTAAATCTAAGCAAAAAAGACCTATGAGGATATGGACCTCATCGCAGGTGGCTTTGGGGATTGTTCTGCCGAAACAACCATCAATCAGAATACTATCAACGCCCACATTCCAGAGTATGAACGGTGTCAGCGTGTTGTAGATCAAAGCGCGGACTGTGAGGTTGTCCATGACTACGACGCCTCTGTGGTGAAGCACTATGATGGTCCATATAACCTCAAATCTTGTGGAGAAGGCTGTACTGAGTTGTGGATTGGTCGAGTGGGGGGACAACTACTGGAGTGGTAACTGCAAGATTTATGAGGAGTACACGCGGGTCCAAGTCAGCAATCCAGATGCCATAGTGTCTGCAACGCTTGAATACGCCAAGTGGGATGACTACATGCAAGTGTGGGTCGGTAAGTCCGGCCAAGAGACTAAAGTGTGGTCTGGCCCAGATGGCAACTTCCCTCCAGAAACAGCCGGTAGATGTGAGCTCTCCACGAGTTGGGAGCGAAACCCTAATGTTGATGTCACTCCCTATTTTAAGAACGTGAAAGATGGTGATGTTGTTACGTTTAAGATCCGCGTTTCAGTAAGTGGCGAAGGTGAGGGTTTTGGCCGCATAAAACTCCGCTATGACCCATCGAAAGCCATTACCAAGGATGAGTGGGCTCCACAGAGCTGCATGGATTCAGCCAAAGGGGTGGTAGATGGTTTTGCGGAAGGCGAGATCACATGTATAGATGACCCGACTGATGCTACTGGCTGCACAGTCATCAATGGGATCAAAGTTTGCGAATCTCAACTCAAGCCGTCACCTTTGCCTGGTATTCCAAAACTATGCAAAAAGGTTCGAGTTAAAGCTGACTATGACTTCTATAAGGGGCAAATGGACTGCTGGACAGACCCTCAAGGTGAAACGCACTGTCCGGTAAACACGGGCGGGAATCTCGATAGCTGTCAGAAATATGAAGAAAACCCTCAGTGCGGCTTCATCAGTTCCAAATGTGTTGATGGTGCTCAGGGAAGTTCTGGTACGTGCTACGTCCACGAGGATACTTATGACTGTGGTACAGATGTTTCTGTTCCGACCTTGGAAAAGGAAACTGAGTACCAGTGCGGTGGGCCTATACGCTGCATGGGAGATGACTGCCTTGATTTGACCAAAACACAAAGCACTGATTTTGCTCGCGCTACTGCGTTGCTCAATGCAGCCCAATTCATGACGCAGGATATGAGCTGCACAGGCCAAGATGGGGATGACAATCCTACCGGGGATGAAAACGTTATTTGCTCTGCTTTTGCAGGGGAAGCTGGCGAATGCAAGATAGCTGTTGGGGGAGTTTCTGATTGCTGTGAAAAGCCAACCAATATATCTCTTGCCGATTATCTGAACCTAATAATGGCCGTTCCAAAGCTCGATGGCGCAGTGATGGGGCTGACTGATGGTAATGCGCTTAAAGGTGCTTATCAGGTACTTAGGGAACCTGCCCTTCAAGGGTGGACAGAAGTCACAAAACCGTTCACAAGTTATATAGAGAACGTTTCAGGTGCTGTTGATTCGTTCTTCCAGCCTGTAGAGCAGTTTGTTGATCAACTCATTGACCAGCTCAAAGAGCAAGTCAAAGAAGTGATGATGGATGTCATGAAATCAGCAGGCCAAGATGCAGCAACAGAGCAGGCGGCTGCCGCAGCATCTGAACAAGCTGCCGAAGCAATGATGGAGACTGCGACAACATGGCTTAGCACTGCCATGACGATATATACCGTCTATGTCGTTGCGATGGTGATGATCCAGATGATTTATAAGTGCGAGGAAGAAGAGTTCACTATGAACGCAAAAAGAGCGCTCAAGAATTGCACCTATGTAGGCTCTTATTGTAAATCTAAGGTGTTGGGCGCTTGTATTGAAAAAAGAGAAGCGTATTGCTGCTTCAATTCTCCGCTCTCTCGTATTATACAAGAACAGGTTCGCCCTCAATTGGGGCAGAACTTTGGAGACCCCAAAAATCCTCAGTGTGAAGGGATTCCACTAGATAAAATTGCCGAAATTGATTGGAGCAAAATTAATTTGGATGAGTGGCTTGGGATATTACAGCAGAACGGTAAATTCCCTGATCCGGCCTCAATAAATCTCGACTCGCTGACTGGAGCAGGGAATGACTTCAATATTGACGGGACGCGGAAGAATGCTCAGGAAAGGGCGTTGGAGCGGTTGGAAGGGATTGATATTGACGCGAAGCGAAAAGAGGCGACAAACAGCATAGACCCTCAAACAGGCGCGCCAACTGGTGGTGGATAAAAAAAGGGGCCTTTCGGCCCCTTTCTCATGTAGATTGATTACGCTTCTGGGTAAACAAATAACTCTGCTTTTCCCTGATCAAGAAGGTAAGGGAAAGCAACTTTTTCGCCATTATCCAGCTCAACCGATTTTGGAGCAAGGTAGAGGTAGGCCCAAGCTGGTAGCTGTTTGCTAATAGCTGCGTAGATCGCTTGCTGAGGAGCATGGCTTGCTGCCCCATTACCGACATTCACAAAGTTGTATGCGGTCTCATGGCCTGATGTGAAGGCATACGCTGTACCTTGAACGCCAGAGACAAAATTAGGAGCTGACCCTAGGCGAGGCTCCACGATTTTCACCTTAACGGAACACATGTCAGCTACCTTACTTTGTCCGTTCACCCACGTCGGGCAACCCCATTCATTCTTGTAGAACTGATAGGTTAGGCGACCGTCTTTGTCATACAGAAGCGTGAAATTGGCACCCAAATCAGTCAGCGCTGACTCAATGGAAACTTTCACATGTGAAAGAAATTTGGCCTGAGCGTCTGCCGGTGAAACTGCTTCGTTAGCAGGCATCCAAGCGATCAAGCTATTGCGAGCGCCATGCTGTTTGGGGCCGATAGCCCAGTTCGCAAGGTTGACCAAGCCACCTTGCCAGTCGGTCATTCCGAGCTGAGGGGACATGTAGCCAGACAGCACGTAGGCTGCCCCAAACGTTTTGGTGTCGGTCAGACGCTCCAGCTTGTCACGCGGAACAGAAGCGTCTTGGATGCCTGTTACCAGGCCACCGGCCTCCGCGATGTTGTAAGCGCGACTGTGATTGGTTTTGTACGCTGTGGGTTCGTAACTGCTGGTGGATGCACAGCCAGATAGAGCTGCTACAGCCAGAGCCACGGTGGTGATTAAAGCCTTTTTCATGTTGTTCTCCGTTCTTACCTGAGTTGAATCTGATTTACTTCGATAATATCACAGCATCAAAAAATGCAACCATAAAAGACAAAAAAAAGCCCCTCGGGCGAGGGGCAAAGGTTTGGGCTGGGTTATGCTGCTTTTGTTTTCTCGGCTTCGTCTGCGATTTCCTTGTCGCCGGTTGCAGATTCCGGAGCGGCTTCGGCCACTTCACCTTCTTTGCCTTTGCTGTGGGCGGAAATGCGAGCCCGTTTCTCGATGCCGATGATTCGACCGGCCAGCTTGATGAGGCGTTGCTGCCATTGGTAAGTGGCGTCGGTGCGCTGCTTGCTGGTCAGTACGGTGTTCAGCCAGAGAGTGTCAACGATCCCCATCAGGGTATCCAGTTTGCGGATCAGGTGTGCAAACTGAGCAACCTGAGGAGAGTTGATCTCGATGGTGTATTCATTCGGGTTGGTGTAGCCGGGCATCATGTCGATGCCGTTGTCTTCCATCAGCTTGTTGAGCTGGGCGGTAGCTTTGTCCAGGTCTTCGGAGACCTTGGAAATGTGTTCCAGGATGACGGTTTCAACCTGGTCGATTTCGTCCTGCTCACCGATGATGCGAAGGATCACGTCGATGGAGAACAGGGAGTTGGAAACTCGCTCAAAGCTGCGTTCCATGACGCGCTGAGCTTGGAGGCTGTTTACTTTCAGAACTTGCTTGAAAACAGGGCGAGAGTAGTGGTTGCTGCGGTCGTTGTTTGTGTCCAGTGCTACTTGTGCTTCTGCCATTAGAGATACTCCTAAATTTGAGGTACAGATAAACGCACTGGAAAGGATAAATGCGGTCAATCTGTAACCTGACCTCTCGAAGTGCCCAAAATGGACAGTTACAGCGTTTTCTGTTTAGCAAAGGTGAGCTATATTTGAATCATCTTAGTCGCTCTGCGGCTATAGGTGAGATAGCTGGTCTCCGAAAACAAACAGCATCTAGTCTTATGCCGTATGGCATTACTTAACCCCAAGCCGGGGGGCTTCTCCCGGTTTTCGGGTGTTGCCCCTGTTTTTTTTACATAGGAGCAACACCATGCACATCATCACTTTCATTGTAGTTCTGCTTGCATCTCTGGGCGCACTGTACGTAGGCGCGAAGGCATTTGCTTTTTCCTTCATCGTTCTCGCTAAAGTGTTCCAGCGTATCGGTTTGTTCCTTTGGAACAAATTCGCAGTTCCTGCAATGCGGTCTGTACAGGCCGTCATCAAAGAACGTGCTGCCAAGGCTGAACAAGCCAAAGCAGTCGTTGAACCTGAGGTAACTCAAGTTCAAGAAGTCGCTAAACAAGAACCTGACTGGGATTATCTCGAAATCCCGACTTACCTTCGTAAGGGCAAGGAACTTGTTTGGTAATAACTGTCGCTGAGTAATCTTCGACACTTTCAAACCCATCGGGGCAACCATACCCCGACGGGGATGTTGCCCCTTTTTGCTTAGGAGCAACATCATGGAAATCGCTATCATCGCTTTGTGTATCCCTGCTGGTTGGGCAATCTCTCGTCCTTTCGTGAGAATCGCTGAATCGTTCGGTTACTGCTGATAGTCAACGCAAAGGGAGGGGGCAACCCCTCTCTTTCTGGTCAAGCCTCTGTGGCTTGTCCTCAAAGTCTTCTGGTGTCAGTTGGCTTTGACGACAAGCTACAGGGGGAATGTCGAATGCAACAGAATCTTCATGTTTACGACGATCACGCAGGCATCATCTATCTGGCTGATGGACGCGAGGTGAAATTTGATCCGAAACTGTATTCCAGCTCCTACCAGGCGCACAGTGAAGCAGTGAAGTGGGCCAAAGAAACCGGGGTCATTGGTCAAAACGACGATGTGGTGATGTTCGTCCATTGAGGGAGTAGCCTCCAGGAGAGGCTACTCTCCTCGCTCCTTAAAAGTCTTCTTACTCATGGTGAATACCATCAGTAAGCAGATTTTGTTCTCTTCGGAGAGCGAAAAGTGCGATAGCTGGTCGCCAAAAACAAACAGCAAATTAACGTTAATTTACTAGCCCAACCGGGCGCATCCGCCCGGTTCGGGACGTGGTGCGCCTGTCACAATAGGAGCGCACCTATGTCTCAATACTCTCAATTCTCAGTAAGCAAGGTTTTCGGTATGCCCAGCATTCCGGAGAAGGTAACGGCCATCGGCTACGCTGACGGTTCAAACCCTTTCATCCCTGCCACTGATACCAACTACGTTTTCCGCAAAGAGTTTCTGCGAGAGGTCTTGGCCTATCTCAAAGAGCCTGGCGGTGACGCATTGTTCGTAACCGGCCCTACCGGGTCTGGCAAAACCTCAGGTATCACCGAGATCGCTGGTCGTCTCAACTGGCCTGTTCAGCAAATCACTGCCCACGGGCGGATGGAGCTGACAGATCTGATTGGACATCACGCTCTGGTCGCGGAAAAGCCTGGTCAACCACCTGTCATGAAGTTCATGTATGGACCTCTGGCAGTCGCTATGCGTGAAGGTCATCTGCTCCTCATCAACGAGGTGGATTTGGCCGACCCTGCCGAGCTGGCTGGTCTCAACGATGTCCTTGAAGGGCGTCCCCTTGTGATCGCTCAGAATGGCGGGGAAATCATCAAGCCGCACCCGATGTTTCGTGTGGTCGTTACTGGTAACTCTACGGGGTCCGGTGATGCTTCTGGTTTGTACCAGGGGGTGATGATGCAGAACCTCGCAGCTATGGATCGCTATCGTTTCACCAAAGTAGGGTATGCGGATGAGGAAGCTGAACTCAGCATTCTTGGCCGTGCTACTCCGAAACTTCCGGAAAATGTGCGGAAGGGAATGGTTCGGATTGCTAATCAGGTCCGCAAACTGTTTCTTGGCGAAAACGGTGAAGATGGTCAGATCAGCGTCACCATGTCCACTCGGACGTTGGTGCGTTGGGCGAAACTGTCTCTAGCGTTCCGTGGTGCCCCAAATGCTCTTGAATACGCCTTGGATCAAGCTCTGCTTATCCGTGCGGCCAAAGAGGAGCGTGAAGCCATCCTGCGTGTTGCGAAGGATGTGTTCGGGGACCAATGGCGCTAAGAGGTGACGCATGAAGAAAAATGACTGTTTGTGCCGTCGTTACACTGCTAAAGAGTGGGGCAATGACGAAACCACAATAGAAGTCTTCATTGGCTACAAGTTGCTCCGGGAGCCCAGCTCCTCGGAGCCAGGCCAATTCACGATGGTCGAGCTACGCCGAACCGTCACTGATGGGAAAGCTGAAAATTGGTCTGAGACAAAGCTCGAAGGACCTTTTGAAGCTAACGGCCCAGACACGATCCCAATGTCCTACAAGGACAAAGAAAGCCAGTATGTGTCACAGTTTCTCAGCCAGGGGTACACCTTTCTGGATGAGGTGCTGGTAAACGCAGAGACACAGACGGTGCTGGAAGGGGGGAATGTTTCAGCCGGACAAACAGCCAGCTTGGGATCTCTCAACTGGCTGTTATCTCCGCCCTCTGAGTTACCTCCAGGTGACATAAACCTCTTCAAAGGTTTTGTTGCTGGGGTTTTTGCCAAAGGAGCCGGTTTAATCGGCTTTGAGGTTGCTCGGAGCGAAGGCTCAAATGACTTGCTACCCAGTGTGCTGATGCGTACTGACAGCGGTTATGAGCTTGGGGTTAGCACTGGACTAGGCGAAAACACTATCCATCCAGCTACGCTGGAAGGCGCTGGTGAACTCCGCCCGGAACATGGTCACAAACCCCTGCTGATGTTGGTTTACCTGCAACAGCGTTTCGCGGATGACTTTTCAAACGTAGAGAAGCCGCTGGTGGCATTCTGTGATGAACAGGGTGATACCTTCGACTACGAGCGTTTTGATTCACTAAAACCCCTCATTGAACGGTTTGGTTTCAGCTACGACGAAGTAAGAGCAGATGCAGAAAGGCTTGGCCTTGTATCTGAGCTGATTCGCCTGGCAGAGATCGACGCCGAACAAGAGGATCACTTTTTTTAACCCTTACGGGGGGCTTGCTCCCCGAAAGGGGCGTTGGCCCTCTCCAAATAACTTGGAGGTCATGATGTCTAAAGGCGTCAACAAAGTAATTCTGGTCGGTAATCTCGGTTCTGACCCGGAAATTCGCTACATGCCAAGCGGCACTGCCGTTGCCAACTTCAACGTTGCAACAACGGATACGTGGCGCGATAAGCAGTCTGGCGAGCAAAGAGAGCATACTGAGTGGCACCGTATTGTGCTTAAAGGTCGTTTGGCGGAAGTCGCTGGTGAGTACCTGAAAAAGGGCTCCCAAGTCTATCTCGAAGGGAGCAACCGCACCCGGAAGTGGACTGACAGCCAACAAATCGAGCGCTACACCACCGAAGTACACTGCGTTGAAATGCAGATGCTTGGTGGTCGTGGAAATGCACCTCAGGACAACTCTCAACGTGCAGCGCCCCAAAAAGGGCAACGTACAGGAGCCGGTACGCAATCTGCTCCTGTGCAGCAATCAGCACCGCAAGGTGGTATGGGCGGAGGCTATGGTCCCGCTCCTGATGGCTGGGATGATGACATCCCGTTCATGCGGCTGCACCACTTGGCTGGCGGGTAACACCGCCAACTCTTACTAAACCCCACGGGGGGCACTCATGCCCCGAGGGGGTCATGGTGTCCTCAAACCGTTCATTCGTGAATTGGAGAAACACCATGTCTGATAACAAATCTCTTGTAACCCGTATCGCAAGCCGGTTTGGCGTGGACACCCGAAAGTTCTATGAAACTTTGAAGGCGACCGCATTCAAGCAGCGAGATGGAAGTGCCCCGACCGATGAGCAGATGATGACGCTCCTGATCGTGGCTGAACAGTACGGTTTGAACCCTTTCACTCGGGAAATCTATGCGTTTCCTGACAAGCAAAATGGGATCATTCCGGTAGTAGGTGTTGATGGTTGGAGCCGCATCATCAACGAGCATCCCCAGTATGATGGCGTCGAGTTCGTGTATTCGGACAAGATGGTCAGAATGCAGGGGGCGAAAGTTGACTGCCCTGAGTGGATTGAATGCGTGATTTACCGTAAGGACAGATCTCGCCCTATCCGCATCAAGGAGTTCATTGATGAGGTGTACCGTGAACCGTTTCAGGGTCAAGGTCGCAATGGTGCTTACACTGTTGATGGCCCCTGGCAAACGCACACCAAGCGTCAACTCCGGCACAAGTCGCTGATCCAGTGTTCTCGTGTCGCATTTGGTTTCTCTGGTATTTATGACCAGGATGAAGCTGAACGCATCCGTGAAATGGAGCAGGCATCGGCCATTAACCCGGCTATTGCCAATCTCCCTTCACCATCTCAAGTTCAAAGCCAAGAGCCTTTGGCTATTGAGCACAAAGAGCTTGACCCGATCCTAACCAAACTCGCAAATCGCGCCATTGCTGAAAACGCATGGTCTGCGGCGCATGAGTATGTGAAGGGACGGTATGAAGGTTCGGAACTGCAATATGCGACTCAATTCCTTCGTGACAAGGAGATGGATCAAATGGAGCCTCCGAAACCTGACTACCAGGAAGCGCACGAGCAAGAGTCCGCCGCTGGTGGTTCTGCAAATGCTGAACCTGGTGCCGAAGAAATGCCGCCTTTGAGTGACGAGGACATGATCCCTGTTACAGAAGAGGAGGGCGCGGAAGGCAGTTACTACTAACCCCAACGGGGGGGGACTCCCCCCCGCTGGGGGGAGATCTCCCTCCTAACCATTGGAGAGAGGTCCATGAAAATAGTCAACCTATCGCAACGCGAGGAAGATTGGCTTGATTGGCGGCGTCAAGGTGTAACAGCCACTGACGCCGCTATCCTGCTCAATCGGTCTCCGTACAAAACACGATGGAGACTGTGGGCCGAGAAGACTGGGTATGCGCGTGAAGTCGATCTGAGTCTTAATCCGCTGGTTCGCCGGGGGGATAGAAAACGAAGATGCTGCAAGACGCGCTTTCGAGGAGAAGTATGATGACATGCTGCTCCCCGCCTGTGTCGAATCGGTTCAATACCCGCTCATGAGGGCCTCCCTGGATGGCCTGAGAGATAACGGGGAGCCCGTCGAGCTGAAAAGCCCGAGTGCGACTGTCTGGGAAGATGTTTGTGCTGAGAAAGCAAACAGCAAGGCATACCAGCTTTATTACCCGCAGGTGCAACACCAGCTCCTGGTAACGGGGGCCAAGCAAGGCTGGTTAGTCTTCTACTTTGAAGGTCAGATTCAGGAGTTTCCAATACTCCGAGACGAAGCCATGATTCAAGAAATCTTGGCCGAGGCTAAAAAAGTTCTGGCAACAGGTAGTAGACAAGAAGGAGCCCGACAAAGATCCAGAGAGAGACCTGTACATACCGCAAGGTGAAGAGGTCAACCGTTGGATTGCTGCTGCTGAGGAATACCGCCTCTATGATGCAGAGATTCAGGAGCTGAAACAGCGACTGTCTGAGCTTCAAGAAAGGCAAAAGCCTCATCTCGACACCATGAAGTCCCTCATGGGGGGAATACTTCCATGCCGACTACTGCGGTGTGATGGTAACGAGATACAAAGCGGCTGGCCGGGTAGACTACAAAAAGCTGTTGGCTGATAAGGCGTCAGGCGTGAAGCCTGAGGATGTTGACCAGTACAGAGAGAAGTCATCAGAGCGGTGCCGTGTAACGGTTACTGGCTCTGTGAAGCCACGGTACATTGTTGATGAGGACGTGCTTGCTCCTCTTGATGATTTGCCGGAAGAAGTAGAGACGTTCTACTGGTGAGTGGGGGGATTTTCCCCCCGCTTTCCCTTGGGGATTCTGGGAGTCTCCAACGGAAAGCAAGATTTTGTTCTCTTCGGAGAGCGAAAAGTGCGATAGCTGGTCGCCAAAAACAAACAGCAAATTAACGTTAATTTACTAGCCCAACCGGGCGCATCCGCCCGGTTCGGGACGTGGTGCGCCCCCAACTTTTTGGAGTGCATCATGACTAAAGTGAACCATCTACAAAGCCTCTGTGTTATCCACGTAGACTTTGACATCTGGAGTGGACAAACCCGTTTGTCTGCATCTGATCTCAAGCTGGGCGAGGGTGGTGAAATTCCACCTGAGAAAGTAGCTCAACTGGGAAGTAAGAAGATCTGTGATCCGGCTAAGCTGAAAGGCTTTCATCGCCTGAAAACAGAAACTCGTCGCCTCCTGCTGAAATTCGGTATGCCGTTCATGAACGGATTTGCCGTACCCGTCAGCAAGACCGATGAAATCTGTAACAAGCTGAATGACATCAACTTTCAGTTTAACCAACTGAAACAGGATTTCATCAAAGGTTACAACAAAGCCGTGGATGAATGGTGTCAGGAGAACCCTGAGTATGAACGAGCTATCCGTGCCGGAGCCCTTCCAAAGGAAACGGTCGAGGAGCGGATTGGCTTTGAGTACCAGGTGTTCATGATCCAGCCTGTGAACGAAGATGAGGCCAACGCCAAACGCCTTAACCGCAAGGTTGAGCGCCTGGGTGACGATCTCATCTCCGAAGTGGTTCAGGAAGCGAATAAGTTCTATATGGAACGTTTGGCCGGTCGAGACCAATGTGCGGTCACTACTCGGCAGACACTCCGTAACATCCGCGACAAGGTGGATGGGCTTAGCTTCCTGAACAGCGCTTTTAACCCTCTGGTCAAGCTGCTCGACCAAACCCTCCGGGGATACGAGCAACATGCCGATGGCCGAAACATCGTTGCGCCTTTCTTTTATCAGGTCGTGGCCGCAGTGCTGATCATGAGCGAGAGGGACCGCATCGAGCAGTATGCCAATGGCTCGATTACTGTAGAGGGCATGGCTAATGACATTGGCGGTTCGGGAGCCCAGATGGGGGACCGTTCTAAAGATGAAAAGGCCGAACAGAAAAGCGATAAAGCCGGTGAGCTTATCCCTGCAACAGAGGGTGGCGAAACCAAGCAGCAACAGGTAGGTGGTACTGAATCTGTTCAATCAGAACAGACTAACAGCGGTGGTAACTCTGTTGACCTGGATGAAGACATCGACAACTTCTTCAAGAGTTTTGCAGAACGAGGCGAGGGTGAATCGGAAGATGAATCCAATGCCGGTGATGTGGTTCGAGAAGAGCGTGTTGATGTTGAGGATGAGCTGGTTTTGCCTGAGGAAACTCCGGTAGAGCAAGAGCCTGTCCAAGAGGAGACGACAGAGGAGCCTCTCAACCAGGAGCTGCCTAAAACTGACGACGATGGCGACTATTTCTTCTAATAGTCACTTCAACTAAACCGACCCGGAGGGGATAGCCATTCCCTCCAGGGGTGGACTATCTCCTTCCCTACCAGGAGAAAAGATATGTCCAAAAAACGCACCATTTACAGCGCTCTACCAATCGTGGCCGCAGCCTATGGTGAAAAACTCGGTGTCAAAGTCGCCATCGGTAACGATGACGCATACACCGATGGTAAGACCATCGTGGTTCCGAATATCCCCGACGACTATCCTCACATGGATGCTGTCTGGGGGGTATTTGGCCCATGAAGCAGCCCATGTCCGGTTTACGGACTTTGGTGTTGAGCGCCGCAGAGGTCTTCATGCTGAGTTGTCCAACGTTTTGGAGGACTGCCGCATAGAACGGGCCATGATGGAACTCTTCCCCGGTACGTCGCAGACCCTGAATGAGGTTGCTCGCTATATGGCTCAAGCTGGTCATTACGAGCACGTCACAGACAAAGAGGCCCCTGCCTCCATTCTGACAGGGTTTTGTTTGTACTGGTTGCAAACCAAGGCTGTAGGGCAATCCGTCCTTCAACCCTATCTCGATTCGGCTACCCCCGTATTCGAGCGCGTGTTCCCTCAGGGTGTTGTTGTTCGGCTGAACGCTTTACTGCGTAAGGCTGTGAACACTAAGTCAACCGCAGAGGTGACATCCTTGGCCGACCAAATCATCAAGATGATCGAGGAGGAAAAGGAGAAAGAAGAGCAAAAGCCCCAGAATGGTCAGGATGGTAACAACCAGCAGAATGCTGGTGGCAACCAACCTCAGAACAGTCAGGGCGGAAGTGGTAACGATCAAAACCAAGGGCCTGATGCCAATGGTGGTGATCAGCAAGGTAAAGACCAGAAGCAAGACGATGCTAACGGGAAATCTGATCCGAAAGGACAGGGCGACCAAGGCAAGTCGGATACTGATGGTGGCAGCAAGGCAGGACAAAGCCAGGCTGGTGGCAATTCTGACGCGGCGAAACAAGACGCGGCCAAAATGCTCCAGCAGGTTCTGAATGCCGGTGCCGGTGATTTGCGTGGTGACGCGCATGATGCACTTAAAGCCGAGCTCAACCGGGTGGCTCAAGATAAGGGGGGACAGTAGCTATATGACTGTTCGCTCTGCTGTGAACACCCAGGACAACCCTGCTGTTGGCAAAAGCCTGGTAGGGGATGTGAAGAGCACCACTTCAAAGATAAGAACGCAGCTCTACGGATTGGTCCAGGCCAGCCAGCGAGTTGCTCACCGTAACCAACGATCAGGGAAGCGTGTGGATGCTCGGAAACTACATCGTGTAGTGACGGGTGATACCCGCGTATTCCTCAAGCCAGAAGCCAAGAAACGCCCTAATACGGCGGTTCACATCCTGGTTGATATGAGCTCCTCGATGGCCTACAAGGCCGCCAATGGAAAGGAGCGTCAAGACATTGCGCGGGAAGCGTCCTTGGCTATTTCGATGGCTCTGGAAGCAATACCCGGCGTAAACCCGGCAGTCACCTTTTTTTGGTGGCAACCGGAACCAGCCAGTGTTCAGTGTCGTGAAGCATGGAGATACGGTTCAGAATCGGGCCGGTCGGTTTGGGTTCAAAGCAACTGGCGGTACGCCTATGGCGGAAGCTATGTGGTATGCAGCTTTTGAACTCACCAAGACCCGTGAAGAGCGAAAAATGTTGATCGTAGTGACTGACGGGCAGCCTCAAAGCGCCCCGGCATGTCGCTCAGTGATTGACCTCTGTGAACGAAGCGATGTTGAGGTGATCGGCATAGGGGTAGAGACTACCGCAGTGTCAGGACTGTTCCAAAAGAACATTGTCATTGATGATGCGGCAGCTCTGCAACGCACACTGTTTAAGTTGATGGAGCGGTCATTGACTGCTTTTGCAGCTTAACAGGAAGTGAAACGACAAACGGCTATCCCTTCGGGGGTGGCCGTTTTTATTTGGAGAGTCTATGAACCAATTCCATTCATCTTTGGATTTGTATCATCGGAACAAAGGTAGAAGGGCTACAGTGCCGGAGACGCCTTTTTTTACTGCTTGCTAAGCGCATTCCTCCGATGTACTGGAGACTGTTCCAGGGTGTTACTTTGGATAGTCGTATGGGATACACAGGCAGGCGGCAGTTCCACCGTCTTGGGCAAGCAATCGACTGGGCAAAGTCATCAGTTGGCGATTCCTGGTCAAATAAGCGCTTTCACAAGCCGGTAGGCCTCGATGTATTGCTGGCCTGTACTGCGAGTAAGGTGCCTGAACATCTGGTCGAAGAACTGAAAAGACGGGGCAGTTGATGCGTCTTTGAGCTTTGCACCCGAAAAGGGCAGTTTGAGCGTTCCTGTTCACACAGCTCTCGTGGAACAATCAAAGTGAGGAGGGAATACCCTCCCACTTTCTCAGAGGCCTTCATTGAGGGTTGCTGAGAAAGTGAATTTTGTCCTCTCTGAGGGCGAAACGTGCGATAGCTGGTCGCCAAAAACAAACAGCATTCAACCTCAGCCTAAGGGCGCACTGCGCCTGACAGGCTCTGTGTGCCCAAGTTACTTTAAGGAGCACACATGTCTCATCTGAACAATCTCAAATCCGTAATGATCTCTCTCGCCGCCGAACATAAGCTGCCTGAAATCTACCAGGATGACATCACTACCGATGTGGAGTCTCTGGATCGATTCGATGGTTTACGTCTGGTCTGGCTGTTGCGGTCTTGCGGCAGCGTATTGGTGCCAGCGGAAGTTGGCGTTAATCCGATCTATATCACCCATTGGTTGTGGTCTAACCACGGTCAACAGGTGGTTCCATTCTCTGTGGATACCCGCACGGGGTTGATTGAAAAAATCGACTTCGAGCAAGCTGAAAAGCTGATCATGCAGATGCCTTGCAACCTCTCTTCATTGCAGAACAAGGAATACTTGGTTGACCAGGTAAACCGAGTATTGCAACGAGGTTGTGAAATGCGTATCTGGGGTAGCTGGCCCAAAACAGCAATAACCTAACCCCTCGGGAGGAAACCCCTCCTGGGTTCTCTCCCACAAACAAAGGAGAGAAGCATGAGCCTAGACAAGTTAAGTCGGCTGGTGGACCAACAACGAAAGATCCAGGATGAAATCGACAATGAAATCATTCTGGCCGTCAAAGAGGTGTTGGCTACAAACTCAGTCGGTTTAGCCCGTGAGCTTGTTGGGGGGTGTCCCGCAAGATCATCCATTCCATCCGTTTTTACTCGCTATAGCTAAGCAGCTTGACCCGAGATAACTAAGTAACCCAACCGGGTACACCAAGGCCCGGTCGGCTTTGGTGTACCTCCAACCAATTTTGGAGGCACTATGTCTAATTCAAATTTCGGCTTTCTAGCTCTGGCCTTGCGCCAACGCCTGATCAAACGCTGGTCACTGATGCACTCTGTTCAACCGGAGTCTGTGTTGGAACACAGCGCTGTTGTTACCCTGCTTTCCTACCTGGCTGGCAATATTGCCATTCAGCAAGGGAAGTCGGTGGATCTGGCAGTCATGCTTGCTCATGCTTCGTTGCATGATGCAGCCGAGGTTCTCTGTTCGGATGTTGTAACACCGGTCAAGAAAGCAAACGCTGTTTTGCAGCGTGAGTTTGAACGACTGGAAAAGGCCGCAGAGGACAAACTCATCCAGACTCTTCCCGAAGAACTCCAGGATGCAGTCGCCATAGCCTTCGCTCCCGGTGGCTATGAACAATCACTGGTTAAGGCCTGTGATACCTACTCCGCTTACATCAAGTGCAAACTTGAGGTGGCCGCAGGTAATGGCCTTGAGTTCCAGGATGCTCTCAGCAAAATGGAACGTGTTGTTGCTCAGGTGAAATCGGACTTCCCGGAAATCGACGCTCTGGACAAATGGTTTGGTAACGGACTCGGCCATTCAGTAGATAAACTGCTGGCAGGGGGGTAACGATGACTAATCCAATCCCTGGCGACATCAAGATTAAGGACTTTGGCCGCGACCGGAAATTCCGTTCGGTTGATGAGCTTCAAAGCACTTTGTCAGAACAGTACAAAGGTCAGCATGTCAGCATCGTTTACCCTGCAAAGCCCAGCGGTTTACTCCGCACGGTTTTTGTCAGTGTCGATGATGCTGGTGGCGTGAATCGAACCTATGGGGACCAGTCTCCTGTCGATTTTTCTGCCATCAAAGATGACCTGTATGTACCAAGTGACCTGTAGGAGAGCACTAGCTATGGTGGTGATCATCGTAAACACAGGACACTATGAGTTTATCGGCCTTGGTGAGACCCACGGACAAGCCACAGAAGGGCTTTTGAAACGCTGGGACGAACACTGCGAACGTAATCCGGATGCTGAGTCTGGTTACATGCAGGAGCTGATAGAAGAAGGAAGCGCACAAGTTGTCGAGATGGAGCCCGGCTCCGCCGTAATTTACGGACTTGACGGCTAAGCCTTCTCAACTAACCCACTCGGGCGCATCATCCCGAGAGGGTGTGGTGCGTCCTAACCAAAAGGAATGCACTATGTCTAACTTTGAACAAGCTCTGGAGCGTACTGACGGTAAAACACTGATTCTCAGCAATGGGAGTAAGTGGGCAGGCCAAGACCCGGACAGTATTCAGACTTTACTGGATGTCCTGGGTGACAACGTTCTTGACCCGATGTTTGAGCAGTATCACTGTTATCGCCCATACCCGTTTGAACCAATGGTGAGGACGGGGCGAAATGGCGAAATGTTCCAGCCTTGGCTTGGGGCAGCCTGCTTCTTTGGGAACTTCCTGACTGTCTCTCATGTTTTCAACATCATCACGAAAGATGACGGTGTTGTTGAGGCCTTAACAGAGGCGATCCGGAAGAATATGGCGACTGAACAGTACCAGCAGAATGCCTATGAGCGTTATGCCGGTTGGTTCTACGCTGAAACCAGCGAAGGGTTAAGGCTAGTCTCTCCAAGTGAGGCTGCCGACATCCGAGCTGGCGCAGTTTCAAAGCTGCGTTACCCAAGAAACTTCGAGGTTATGAAAACTGCGGTTCTCAAAGGTCCTCGATTTGATACTGAATTAAGCCGCAAGGCTTCTTAACCCAAACATTAACCCCACGGGGGGACATCGGTCCCTGAGGGGATGGTGTCTCCCTCTGAAATTAAGGAGATACCAATGATTAAACAGCATTTTCAAAACGAACTGGTTAAGTGTGGATACCCGGATGATCTGACGATTGAGTACAGTCTCGGATACTGCCAGGGGGATGGCGTAGCCTTCTACGGGGATTTGAGCGTTGATGACGTCAAAGCTCTCATGAATCGCCTATTCAGCACTGAGCCCGGCCAAGTGGATGCTGTCAGCCGCGTGAAGAACCTGATGGCACAGAAAGACATTGAGAATATGCTTTCTGTCCTCCGCGAATATGGTTCCTGTGACCTGTCCATTACTCGGAATAGTCACGGGCATCACTACAGCCATTGGAACTGCATGAACATCGACGACAACGTGGACTTCACAGGGATCTTCCCTGATGATGATTCCATGATTGGCACCGGCATTGAAGGGATTAACCAGGATATGGTCGAGCGCTGGCAAGACCTCTGGGAACGCTTTGTGCTGGAGCTGGCGGATGATGTAAAAAGTCTTTCCAAGAAGCTCGAAGCGGACGGGTACTCGCTGATCGAGGCCTCTCCATGCGAAGATGAAGTGGTTTGGGAACGGGCCACTGAAAACTACCTGGTGCGTGTTACTGAACTCCCTGAGCGGGATTTCGATATGGGCCACTGGGATGACGAAGTAAGAGACCAAACAATTTGTTCTATCCTGGAAGGGAAAGAGCGAGTGCTTGGCCTACGTGTTGAGGTACTCTCTCGTGAAAACGAGATTGTCCTGGGTGAAGAGAGTCTGCACGGCTTGACCGTTGCCAGTGATGACAAGAGCTACGCTGGCTACAGACGAGAACTTCTCCGGGGAGCTATCCAGCAAACCAGGGACTTTTTCTCTCGCCACCTCAAAGCGGCATAACAAGGCAGGGGGAAACCCCTGCTTTACTTCCCAAGTCTTCTTACTCATGGTGAATACCATCAGTAAGCAGATTTTGTTCTCTTCGGAGAGCGAAAAGTGCGATAGCTGGTCGCCAAAAACAAACAGCAAATTAACGTTAATTTATTAATCCCTGCGGGAGTCTATCTCCTGCTGGAGATACCTCCCGTTATTTCTGGAGGTATCCATGAACAAATTCCAAGACTTTAAGTTGGTTTATCGTCAAGGTGGTCGTCGCTTAGAGCGTGTCTTTACGGACACTCTTTACGCGAATGTGAAGCGTGTCGCTGACTCGTTTCCTCCGACCGTTCTTTGGCGCATTCAGCCAGCGTAAAACTCGGAACCTTAAAGCTCGGCTTTGGCCGTGACCTTTCAATAACCCATGCGGGTACACTTCCCCCGCACGGGGTAGGTGTACCCATTAACTTTGGAGTACACCTTATGAACCAAGTAGCTAAATTGGACCTCGCCCAAATCCGTCAACAAGCCATCAATGATGGTCTGCTGGTGGACCAATCTTCCATCGGTAAACAAGCTGGTTTCCTGACCAATGTGGCAGTGACCCCGGCAATTGTCGATGGAGTATTTGGTGCAGATGGTAAGCACTCGGTAGAAGACTTCCTTTTCATGTTTTTGCAGCTTTGTGTTGCTCAAACAAAGGTCGCTTTTACCGACAACAAGAATTGGGGAAAGATTCGTCTTTATTACCCCATGCCCACTGTAGATGGCTTTTTCAAACCCACTGAGGTTGTGATTAAGTCAGATCCTGTAACCGCAGATGTCACAATCATGATGGCCTCGGAAGAGGGCGCTCATTTGTGCTTGTGATATTCACAAAATTCGCCTCCGTTTCGGGGGGCGACCTTTTTTAAACCCCTCGCCGGGGAGAACTCCCCCGGCTGGGGAGCCTCCTTGGCACATTCTCCCGGTGTCGGGGTTTCCTTAAAACCCTGGCGACGGGGGGTTTAAGGAAGCCTCGATGCTGGGGTTCACGCTAAGGAGAAAACCTATGTCTTACTACAAAGCTGACACCGTTCGTGAAGCTGCAAACGGAAACTGGCTATTCATCCTGGCGGCCCTAGCGCCCCATCTTGAACCAGCTCTCCGTAAACCTGGTCGTCATGTTTCTTGTCCTATCCACGGCGGGAAAGATGGCTTCCGACTGTTCAAGGATGCCCACCTGACTGGTGGCGGCGTATGCAATACATGCGGTGCCAATCATGATGGTTTTGAGCTGCTGATGTGGCTCAATAACTGGGACTTTAAACAGTGCCTGAGCGAGGTTGGTGATTATCTGGGCGTTGAGAAAGAGCAACCCCAGTATCAACAAGCCGCTGCACCGACACGAGCTCCTGTCCAGGCCAAAGCGCCTGTTCAGCAAGAGCCTATGAAGGTGAATAACAAGGTTCTCGATTCCAAGAATCGTAAAAAAATCCATTGCCGGTACTCTGATTGCCCACGGTAAAGCTCCTTATGAGCATAACGAAGACAACGAGCTCAGCTACTTTGCCTTCATCCGTGACAAGAGCGGTTTGGAACGCACCATCTGGGGCGTGGATCTTGAAAGAGCCATTGGTGAAAGTGAAGCCAAGTATGGGGATGAGATCGTCATGACAAACCTCGGGCGCGAGCCTGTAACTGTCGTCGTTGAAGTTAAGGACGAGCAGGGGAATGTTGTGAGAGAACAACCTATGCAAACGCATCGCAACACCTGGCTGGTGGAACGTCGCGGCGCTACGGTAACGCAGTTCCGCGCTCGCTCGAACGGTGGTGTTGAGCCGGTGAGTCACCATGTTGAGTCGGCCCCTGTGGTCAACCGCAAGGTAGAAACTCCGGCACCGCAAGTACAACCTGCGGCCACACAACCGGAAGAGCAAAGCAGCGAAAATAAGCCGAAAGTTGTTCCGATGTTTCGTGAACAACCTAAGCCTTGGTTGCTTGAGCTCCAAGAAGAAATGGAGAAGAGAATGGAGCGCGAACGCGCTTACAGTGCTCGTCTCCGTGAGAAAATCGAGAAGGTATGGAACGAGTGTTTGCCGTTCTCCAGTCATGTGACTGAGCCAATGCGTCTGTACTTCAAAAACCGCGAGCTGCTGTTCAAAGTTGATGAAGTAGAAAAAACAGACTGTCTGCGGTTCAATCCGGCTATGGCCTACTACGACGAAGATGGCAATGAAGTTGGGAAATTCCCGGCTATCGTCTGCGCTATCCGAGATGTGGAAGGCAACCTGGTAACGCTCCACCGCACCTATCTCACCCAAAACGGTAAAAAAGCCAAGGTCGGCAACGCCAAAAAGATGATGCCCATTCCTGACGGTTTGGATGTCAATGGCGCGGCCATCCGCCTCGGTGAACCGACTGAGGGTATCCTGGGTGTTGCAGAAGGGCTGGAAACAGCTCTGTCAGCTTATCGAGTCACTCAAATCCCGGTTTGGTCAACGGTCAATGCCACCCTAATGGAGTCCTTCGAGGTTCCAGAAGGTGTTCACACCGTACTGATCTGGGCTGACAAAGATAAGTCTGTGACTGGGGAGAAGTCAGCGAACGTGCTGAAAGCCAAGCTGGAGAAGCGCGGCATTCGTGTGTACGTCCTGCTGCCTAAGCTCCCGATCCCGCCCAGAGCGAAAGGGATTGACTGGAACGATGTCCTGATGAGTCAGGGAAGCCTCGGTTTCCCGAATGCTCGCTACCTGCGCGATTTCATTGCGAGAAGGAGAGCTGAGTATGGCCGTCATTGATGTCTCGAAGGTTGATACAACGCCTGGTAACGACGCGGTGTGCCCCTTCTCTCCCCCTGAGGGGTGGGAGGGGGGACTCTGCGGCCTACGTTGAGCTTATGCGGTCTCGGTATCGTCATCTGATGCACGGCCAGAGAATGATGGTGACAGCCTCCTTCGCAAGAAGGGAGCCTATCCAAGTTACTGGCCCGTTTGCTGATGAAGCGACGAAGATCATTAACTCAATGAAGATGAACAAGGCGAAGCCAACAGCTTTGTCTGCCTAAAACTTTAACCCTGAGGGGGGTGTTCATGCCCTCTCAGGCATGATTCGCCTCCTCTTCAACTATGGAGGTAATCATGAAAAAGTTTTTGCGTATTAAGACGTGGTTTGTGCGTCTTTTCTCTCCTGACAAGAAGACTCTGGGAGCTATCGGTGAAGACCTGCGTAAGGTCGCCGTAACAGCCATCGGTGTCGGTATTGTAGGGGTCGTCTCAGAAAACGGAATCTATGGTCACTCCCGTTTTTGCAACACCGATTTTGACGATAAATTGGCTTGCTTGAATCTATCCGGCGTCTGAATGGGATTTTATTCCCGCGCCTCGATGAGTTCCGCGCCTGATGAACCTCCAGAAAATATACGGCTTCAATGAGCCTTTCCGTTTTACAGGTTCCTCAACAGGCCGGTGGGCCGTTAGTATCATCAATATCAGTATTCGCAAAACCAGATCAGTGATTCTTTAAACCGGTGTATTTCTGCCGTTATGCTACATAAGTTTGCTGTCGTGCCGTTAGGGCCCAGGCTATTCTGGCCAGCTTGTTTGCCAGAGCACAAGTGACGACAAAGTTGCTTTTCCTACACAGTAGATCCCTGACCCAATCGGCCAATTTGCCAGACTGGTGTTCCAGTTTTTGTATGAATACCCTGGCACATTGAACCAACAAAGTTCGGATCTTTTTTGTTACCTCGCTTACTAATTCCCAGCAATGTCGTCCGACCTCCCGTGCTGTACTGTCGAGGCACTAGCCCTGTTGCCGCCGCAAAGTCACGACTGCTGGCGTACTGCTTCCCGTCGCCAATCTCAGTTGAAATAGTACTCGCTGTCAGTGTTCCGACGCAGGGAATGCTCAGCAAGCGCTGTCCAATCTCATCTTCGTCCAACTTTCGTTTCAACTGGGATTCCAAATCTTTAATCTGCTCAACAAGATAGTGATAATGCTGTTGTAATTTCAGCAATAACTGGCTGAGGTATAGAGGCAAACTATTGTCCTCAAGAAGGGTACTCAGTCGGCTAATAACGGCAGCTCCTCGTGGAACGCTGATGCCAAATTCCAGCAGAAAAGCATGCATCTGATTGGTTGTTTTTACCTTATCCTGAACCAGGGATTCACGGACACGATGCAGCGCACGCATTGCCTGCTGAGATTCAGTTCTGGGCTGTACAAAACGCATAGACGGACGCGATGCAGCTTCACAAATAGCTTCGGCGTCGACAAAGTCGTTTTTGTTACTTTTAACGAATGGACGGACAAATTGTGGTGATATCAGCTTAGGAAAATGCCCCAACTCTTCCAACTTGCGTGCCATAAAGTGAGAGCCACCACAGGCTTCCATTGCGATGGTTGTAGCGGGGCATGTCGCCAAAAATTCGATTAACTTTGGCCGTGTAAATTTTTTTACGGTAAACAGCCTTGCCGCGACGATCTTGGCAATGAATATGGAAAGAGTTTTTACCCAGATCGATACCAATGAGCGCAATGTTTTCCATGATAGTTCTCCGAATGAAAGCCTATCCTCAGCATAGTACCGGGAAGGAGGGAGTGACCATCTCATTAAATAAAGCACGCTAAGCCGGTGGCAGCGGTCGCAATGGCCTAAACTTCCCCGCACCGACCTTGGCGCTGCTGCGCCATAGGTAATCGCCGGTCAGGTTGATGTGCTCCCACCCCAGCGGCGACAGATATTGCAACAATGTGTCGTCCAGCGCCGTGCCGTTGCCACGCAAAGCACTGGTGGCACGCTCCAGATATACCGTGTTCCACAACACGATGGCCGCCGTCACCAGATTGAGGCCGCTGGCCCGGTAGCGCTGCTGCTCAAAACTGCGGTCGCGGATTTCACCCAATCGGTAGAAGAAGACCGCCCTGGCCAGCGCGTTGCGCGCCTCGCCCTTATTCAGCCCCGCATGGACGCGGCGGCGCAGCTCCACGCTTTGCAGCCAATCCAAAATGAACAGCGTGCGCTCGATGCGCCCCAGCTCGCGCAACGCCACGGCCAAGCCGTTCTGGCGCGGGTAGCTGCCGAGTTTGCGCAGCATCAGCGAAGCCGTTACCGTGCCTTGCTTGATGGAGGTGGCCAGCCGCAGAATTTCATCCCAATGGGCGCGTATTTGCTTGATGTTCAGCCTGTCGCTGCTAATCATCGGCTTGAGCGCGTCATAGGCGGCATCGCCCTTGGGGATGAATAGCTTGGTTTCGCCCAAGTCACGGATACGCGGCGCGAAGCGAAATCCCAGCAAATGCATCAAGCCAAACACGTGATCGGTGAAGCCTGCCGTGTCGGTGTAGTGTTCCTCGATGCGCAAGTCCGACTCGTGGTACAGCAGGCCATCAAGCACGTAAGTTGAATCACGAATGCCCACGTTGACCACCTTGGCACTGAAGGGCGCGTACTGGTCGGAGATATGGGTGTAGAAAGTCCGTCCTGGACTGCTTCCATACTTCGGGTTGATATGACCAGTGCTTTCTGCTTTGCTGCCGGTTCTGAAGTTCTGGCCGTCCGACGATGACGTGGTGCCGTCACCCCAGTTGCCGGCGAAGGGTTGCCGAAACTGCGCATTCACCAGCTCGGCCAGCGCCGTCGAATAGGTTTCATCGCGGATGTGCCAGGCTTGCAGCCAAGACAGCTTGGCGTAGGTGGTGCCAGGGCAGGACTCGGCCATTTTGGTCAGACCCAGGTTGATCGCGTCGGCCAGGATCGTCGTCAACAGCAAGGTTTTGTCCTTGGCCGTGTCGCTGGTCTTCAGGTGTGTGAAGTGGCGGGTGAAGCCCGTCCATTCATCGACCTCCATCAGCAACTCGGTGATTTTGAGGTGCGGCAGCAGCATAGCTGTCTGGTCGATCATGGCTTGCGCGGCGTCTGGTACTGCCGCGTCCAGCGGCGTGATCTTCAGGCCTGACGCGGTGGTGATGATGGCATCCGGTAAGTCGTTGGCCGCAGCCATGCGGTTGACTGTGGCGAGTTGCGCCTCCAACAATTCCAACCGGTCATGCAGGTATTGGTCGCAGTCGGTGGCCACTGCCAGCGGCAATTCGCTGGCCAGCTTCAAAGTGGCGAACTTCTCGACCGGCACCAGGTATTCGTCGAAGTCCTTGAACTGGCGAGAACCCTGCACCCAGACATCACCGGAGCGCAGCGCGTTCTTCAGCTCCGACAGGGCGCATAACTCGTAGTAACGCCGGTCGATGCCGTCGTCGGTCAGAACCAGCTTTGCCCAGCGCGGCTTGATGAATGCGGTTGGCGCATCGGCGGGCACCTTGCGCGCGCTGTCGCTGTTCATGCCGCGCAGCATGTCGATGGCATCGAGCACACCCTTGGCGGCGGGCGCAGCCCGCAATTTGAGCACGCCCAGGAACTGCGGCGCGTAGCGGCGTAGCGTGGCATAGCTTTCACCGATGTGGTGCAGGAAATCAAAGTCGGCAGGCCGCGCCAATGTTTGCGCTTCGGTGACGCTGGCGGCGAAGGTGTCCCAGGGCATAACGGCCTCGATGGCGGCGAACGGATCGCTGCCGCTTTGCTTGGCCTCAATCAACGCTTGACCGATGCGCCCATACATCCGCACCTTGTCGTTGATCGCCTTGCCGGAAGCCTGGAACTGCTGCTGATGCTTGTTCTTGGCCGCGTTGAACAGCTTGCCGATGATGCGATCGTGAAGGTCGATGATTTCATCGGTGACGGTGGCCATGCCTTCGATGGCCAGCGCTACCAGCGTGGCATAGCGTCGTTGCACCTCGAACTTTGCCAGATCAGCAGGCGTCATCTGGCCACCTTCACGAGCGATTTTGAGCAGGCGGTTCTGGTGAACCTGCCGCTCGATGCCTGCGGGCAGATCAAGTGCTTGCCAGGATTTCAGGCGCTCAATATGTTCGAGCATGTGGCGAGAGTTCGGTTTGGCAGGCGACTGGCGCAGCCATGCCAGCCACGTCACTTTACTGCCGTCCTTGCGCTTGAGAAGTTCGTCCAGGCGCTGACGGTGGGGTGATAACAAAGAATCGGTCAGCGCCGCGTAAATGCGTCGGTTGGCACGGGTGATGGCCTCGGCGCTTGCGCGCTCGATGGCATTCATGGCGGGCAGGATAATGCTCTGCCGCCGCAGATTCTCGACAAGTGCGCTCGCCAGCACGATGCCTTTGTCGGTCTGCAAGGCCAGCTCGGTCAATGTATGCACGGCTTGCCGATAGTGGCTCATGGTGAAGGGCTTGAACCCAAAAACCGTTTGCAGCTCGACCAAGTGCTCCCGCCGTGTCTGTTCGCGCTGGCCGTACTCGCTCCAACTTTCCACTGGCATCTTGAGTTGCGCGGCCACCATGCGCAACAGGGGCGGAAACGGAGGCTCATCGACGCCCAAAAAGGTGCCAGGGAATCGCAAGTAGCAAAGCTGCACAGCGAAGCCCAATCGATTCGCGGCGCCGCGACGCTGACGGATCACCGACAGGTCGGTTTCGTTGAACGTGTAGTGCCGTATCAGTTCGTCTTTGGCATCTGGCAGTGCCAGCAGGCTTTCGCGCTCGGTGGCGGACAGGATTGAGCGGCGTGGCATGGTCAGTCTTCCCGCAGGTACTGGTACAAGGTTTCGCGGCTGATGCCGAAGTCACGGGCCACCAAGGTTTTTTGGTCGCCTGCCGCAACTCGCCGTTTCAACTCGGCAATTTGTTCGCTGTTCAGCGATTTCTTTCGTCCCCGGTAGGCACCGCGCTGCTTGGCCAGCACGATTCCCTCGCGCTGACGTTCGCGGATCAGGGCGCGCTCGAACTCAGCGAAGGCTCCCATGACCGACAGCATCAGATTGGCCATCGGTGAGTCCTCGCCGGTGAACTTCAGCCCTTCTTTGACGAACTCCATGCGCACGCCCCGTTGTGTCAGCCCTTGGACGATGCGGCGCAGGTCATCAAGGTTGCGTGCCAGCCTGTCCATGCTATGCACCACCACGGTGTCGCCCTCGCGGACGAAGGCCAGCAGCCTTTCCAGCTCGGGACGCTGGGTGTCCTTGCCAGAAGCCTTGTCGGTGAACACCCGCGCCACCTGAACACCCTCCAATTGCCGTTCCGGGTTCTGGTCGAAGCTGCTGACGCGGACATAGCCGATGCGTTGACCTTGCAAGATGCCTCCAAAGGCAAAAGTGTCAGGATGAAATCTATTACCTTTGACGGAATATGTCAATCAATAGGAAATTTAACTCTATTCTGACATCGTTTGCACATGGTGTCGTTTTCAGAAGACGGCTGCACTGAACGTCAGAAGCCGACTGCACTATAGCAGCGGAGGGGTTGGATCCATCAGGCAACGACGGGCTGCTGCCGGCCATCAGCGGACGCAGGGAGGACTTTCCGCAACCGGCCGTTCGATGCGGCACCGATGGCCTTCGCGCAGGGGTAGTGAATCCGCCAGGATTGACTTGCGCTGCCCTACCTCTCACTAGTGAGGGGCGGCAGCGCATCAAGCGGTGAGCGCACTCCGGCACCGCCAACTTTCAGCACATGCGTGTAAATCATCGTCGTAGAGACGTCGGAATGGCCGAGCAGATCCTGCACGGTTCGAATGTCGTAACCGCTGCGGAGCAAGGCCGTCGCGAACGAGTGGCGGAGGGTGTGCGGTGTGGCGGGCTTCGTGATGCCTGCTTGTTCTACGGCACGTTTGAAGGCGCGCTGAAAGGTCTGGTCATACATGTGATGGCGACGCACGACACCGCTCCGTGGATCGGTCGAATGCGTGTGCTGCGCAAAAACCCAGAACCACGGCCAGGAATGCCCGGCGCGCGGATACTTCCGCTCAAGGGCGTCGGGAAGCGCAACGCCGCTGCGGCCCTCGGCCTGGTCCTTCAGCCACCATGCCCGTGCACGCGACAGCTGCTCGCGCAGGCTGGGTGCCAAGCTCTCGGGTAACATCAAGGCCCGATCCTTGGAGCCCTTGCCCTCCCGCACGATGATCGTGCCGTGATCGAAATCCAGATCCTTGACCCGCAGTTGCAAACCCTCACTGATCCGCATGCCCGTTCCATACAGAAGCTGGGCGAACAAACGATGCTCGCCTTCCAGAAAACCGAGGATGCGAACCACTTCATCCGGGGTCAGCACCACCGGCAAGCGCCGCGACGGCCGAGGTCTTCCGATCTCCTGAAGCCAGGGCAGATCCGTGCACAGCACCTTGCCGTAGAAGAACAGCAAGGCCGCCAATGCCTGACGATGCGTGGAGACCGAAACCTTGCGCTCGTTCGCCAGCCAGGACAGAAATGCCTCGACTTCGCTGCTGCCCAAGGTTGCCGGGTGACGCACACCGTGGAAACGGATGAAGGCACGAACCCAGTGGACATAAGCCTGTTCGGTTCGTAAACTGTAATGCAAGTAGCGTATGCGCTCACGCAACTGGTCCAGAACCTTGACCGAACGCAGCGGTGGTAACGGCGCAGTGGCGGTTTTCATGGCTTGTTATGACTGTTTTTTTGTACAGTCTATGCCTCGGGCATCCAAGCAGCAAGCGCGTTACGCCGTGGGTCGATGTTTGATGTTATGGAGCAGCAACGATGTTACGCAGCAGGGCAGTCGCCCTAAAACAAAGTTGGGCGAACCCGGAGCCTCATTAATTGTTAGCCGTTAAAATTAAGCCCTTTACCAAACCAATACTTATTATGAAAAACACAATACACAGCATCGTGACCAACAGCAACGATTCCGTCACACTGCGCCTCATGACTGAGCATGACCTTGCGATGCTCTATGAGTGGCTAAATCGATCTCATATCGTCGAGTGGTGGGGCGGAGAAGAAGCACGCCCGACACTTGCTGACGTACAGGAACAGTACTTGCCAAGCGTTTTAGCGCAAGAGTCCGTCACTCCATACATTGCAATGCTGAATGGAGAGCCGATTGGGTATGCCCAGTCGTACGTTGCTCTTGGAAGCGGGGACGGATGGTGGGAAGAAGAAACCGATCCAGGAGTACGCGGAATAGACCAGTTACTGGCGAATGCATCACAACTGGGCAAAGGCTTGGGAACCAAGCTGGTTCGAGCTCTGGTTGAGTTGCTGTTCAATGATCCCGAGGTCACCAAGATCCAAACGGACCCGTCGCCGAGCAACTTGCGAGCGATCCGATGCTACGAGAAAGCGGGGTTTGAGAGGCAAGGTACCGTAACCACCCCAGATGGTCCAGCCGTGTACATGGTTCAAACACGCCAGGCATTCGAGCGAACACGCAGTGATGCCTAACCCTTCCATCGAGGGGGACGTCCAAGGGCTGGCGCCCTTGGCCGCCCCTCATGTCAAACG